>JANYJV010000069.1 GCA_025361725.1 Acidimicrobiia bacterium
CTCGCCGCCCACGTCCAAGCAATCCGACCCGGCCCCGGACGCGACTACATGCACCGCCGGCTCGCAGCCGGCAACAGCCGCACCGAAGCGATGCGACTCCTCAAACGCCAGATCACGAAAGCGATCTACCGCGCCCTCACCACCGACGCGCAACGTGTCGTCGCGACCGCCGTTTTGACATAGAGGCGCTATGAGGTCACGCGACCGGACGAAGCACTACCGGTAAAGGTGGTCCTGCGAGAACGGCCGACAATTCACTCCAAAGACACTGTTGGTCAGTCGCACACCAGGGTCAGGCCCGACCCGCAGGACCACCACCGGATCATGCTGCAGCACCACCCAGACCGGCACCTTCATGATGGCTGTCGTACCCTCGTCGTAGGTTGTAGTCACGGCGCGTCGGGCCAGCCGAAATGGCCGACCACCTCTTTCAGGACGGTCGCCCAGCCGGTGGCCCAGGTGGACGGGAGTCCTCAATGGTGGGATCCGAGTTGCGCGCGCAGCCGCGTCTGGCAGAGTTGGTCGAGGAGACGATTCCGGAGCGGATTCTCAGCGCCGGGGCAAGTTGGATGACCGCGCAGTACTTGTTGATCAGTCTCGTCGCGGAGTTCGACGCGACGAGTGAGTGGCAGGTTCTTGGTGCGCCGACGTGTGCTGATTGGGTTGCCGATGCGCTCGACATCGAGCTCTGCACTGCCCGCGAGTGGTTGCGGGTAGGAAAGGCCCTCCGTAACTTGCCGCACATCGGTGCTGCGTTCGACTCAGGTCTGTCCTACTCGAAGGTGAGAACCCTGACCCGAGTCGCAACTCCAGACAACGAGCGCGAACTGCTTGAGCTGGCGTGGTGCACTCCCGCCGGGAGACTCGGGACGGTATTGGCCAAGTGGTTGATGGATCGGGAAGCGTCGGAAGAGACCCGCCGGCGCCAGCGCGCCGCGCGAAGTTTGACCTGGCAGACGGATCCAGACGGGATGATCTTCGGATCGTTCCGTCTCCCTGCCATCGAAGGCAAGTCGTTGACCAGCACGATCGACGCACTCGTCAGCCGGTTCGTACCCGACCAGGTGCTCTCAGGGGACGCGTCCGCGGGCGCGTTGCCGAGTCGGTGGCCATCCATCGCGCAGCAGCGCGCCGACGCGCTGCTGACGCTGCTCACCCGGGGAGGTGGCAAGTTCGTGACCGAGGTCGTGATCAATCTTCGGGGGGACGGCGTGACCTTTGACGACGGGACCCCGATCCCGTGGTGCGAACTCGAGCGGATTCTGCCCGAGGCATTCGTCCGGGCGTTGATCCACGATGCCGAGGGCCGTCCGATCAATGCCTCAGCTCGTCGGCGCTTCCCATCGAAGCGCCAACAACGGGTCGTGATGGCCCGGGACCGCGCCTGTGTCGACTGCGGCAGCACGGAGTTTCTGGAGTACGACCATGATCCACCGTTCGAGCAGAGCCGCCGCACCGTCGTCGACGAGTTACGCCCGCGCTGCAGGACGTGTCATCGAGCGCGCCAACGCGATGATACGCGGGTACCACGACGGTGACTCCCAAGGGGCCAGTGATCCAGATCGCGGACCGGGGTGGACGCAAAGTCTGAGAGCGGGCGCGTTTCCATGGTTACGGATTCGCCGGCAACGTCGATGGCGGCGGAGTGCGCGTCGTCTACGACCCGAAACTCGACGTCACCGCGTTGTTCTTGGCCAACTCCAGTGAGCGAGGGCCCCTGGCTCCGTTCGTGAATCGGTGTTGTCGCAGGTGCGAGAGCGCTAGATCAGTCGAACTTGACCGCGCTGTAGCGCATCAGCTTCTGCCAGCGGTGCTCGGAGTGGATCGTGCGGATGGTGCCGGACTTGGCGCGCATCACGAGGCTCTCGGTGCTGGCACCGTCGCCGCGATAGTGGACGCCCTTCAAGAGGTCGCCGTCGGAGATGCCGGTCGCAGCAAAGAACACCTCTTCGCCCGAGACGAGGTCGGTGGTGGTGAGGATCCGGTCGAGGTCGTAGCCCGCGTCCAGTGCGGCGCGCTTCTCGTCCTCGTTGCGCGGCCAGAGTCGACCGATGATCGAGCCGCCGGTGCAGAGCAGCGCGCACGCCGCAGTGACGCCCTCGGGAGTTCCCCCGATGCCGAAGAGGATGTCGGAGCCCGAACCTGGGGTCGAGACCGAAATCGCCCCGGCGATGTCACCGTCGGTGATCAGCCGGATGCGTGCCCCCGCGTCACGACATTCTTGGATGATCCGCTCGTGGCGTGGACGATCGAGGATGACCGCAGTGACGTCCTGGACCTTCTCACCCTTGGCCTTGGCGACAGCCTCGAGGTTCGCCTTGATCGGAGCGTCGAGGTCCACGACATCAGCGGCTTCGGCCCCGACTGCGATCTTGTCCATGTAGACACACGGACCCGGGTCGAACATCGTGCCCCGCTCCGCGACCGCAATCACCGAGATGGCGTTGTTCTGACCCCGCGAGGTCAACGTGGTGCCGTCGATCGGGTCCACGGCAATGTCGACGGCGGGACCACCCGAACCGATCTGTTCGCCGTTGAACAGCATCGGCGCCTCGTCCTTCTCGCCCTCGCCGATGACGACGACACCCTCCATCGGAACCGAGTTGAGGACCAAGCGCATGGCATCGACGGCGGCACCGTCGGCACCGTTCTTATCGCCCCGACCGAACCACCGGCCTGCCGCCAACGCGGCGGCTTCGGTGGCGCGGGCCAAATCCATGGCCAGGTTGCGGTCGGGCAGTTGCGGGGCGATTTCCATCGGAAGATTCTACTGGTAGGACTCCCGTCACATTGACCTTCGCGGAACCGGTATCTCGGAGAAGCGTGGCAAAGCCAGACCGGCGGGATTTGACGAGACGTCGGAATGCCGGGACAGTTGATGCCTTCTCATTTCTCGTTGTGGGGGTCGTCGTGGGACGGATGGATGGCAAGGTCGCAGTGGTCACCGGCGCGGCGTCGGGAATCGGCCACGCGACCGCGGACCGATTTCGCGCCGAGGGCGCAACGGTGATCGGGTGGGATCTCGAGGGTTCTGATGCCGCCGTCGACGTCCGCGACGAAGCCGCAATCGAGGCTGGGTTCGCGGCAGTGGTCGCCGCCCACGGCCGGCTCGACGCAGTGGTACACGCAGCCGGGGTCGCCGGCGGCGGCCCGGTGCATCTCGTACCGGGGGATGAATGGTCGCGTGTCATCGACATCAACCTCACGGGCACTTTCCTCGTGGGCAAGCACGCGGTGACGGTGATGCTCAGACAGGACGCAGTCGACGGTGAGCGCGGGTCGATCGTCAATCTGGCGAGCGTCGAAGGCCTGGCGGGGACCGAAGGTGGCTCGTCGTACAACGCGGCGAAGGGCGGCGTCGTCATTCTGACGAAGAACATGGCGATCGACTACGGCCGCTCGGGAATTCGCGTCAACGCGATCTGCCCCGGTTTCATCGACACGCCGATGTTGCGGAGCGTCTTCACGATGGACGGAATGGAGCCCATCAAACGGGACATCACGGCCGCGCATCAGCTCGGGAGGCTTGGTCGGGCCGAGGAGATCGCGGCTGTGGCGCTGTTTCTGTGTTCGTCCGATGCATCGTTCGTCACCGGCGTTGCGTTACCCGTCGACGGCGGGTACACCGCCGGCCACCGCCACGGCGTGAGCGAGCTCATGGGTCTCGCGTAGCGCTTCGGACCGGAGACCACTTGAGGAGCGCGTGAGAGACTGCGCGGATGGCCGAACGTGACTTCTCCACCTACTCGGGCGTCGAGGTGGCGCCGGTGTACGGACCGGCCGACGCCGAGCGTCCGGGCGTCTGGCCGTACACCCGCGGCCCCTATCCGGACATGTACCGGTCAAAGCTCTGGACGATGCGAATGTTCGCCGGGTTCGGGACGCCGATCGACACGAACCGTCGGTTCAAGGAACTGCTCGCCGCCGGGAGTGACGGCCTCTCGACCGCATTCGATCTCCCCACCTTGATGGGGAAGGATTCCGACGACCCGGTCTCGTTGGGCGAGGTGGGCAAGTGCGGCGTCTCGATCGACACGATGGCCGACGTCGAAGACCTCTTCCGTGACATCGATCTCGGCGCAGTGACGACGTCGATGACGATCAACTCGGCGGGACCGATCTTGTTGGCGATGTACGTCGCAGCAGCCGAGCAGGGTGGCGTGGCGCGAGCACTTCTCGGGGGCACGCTGCAGAACGACATGCTGAAGGAGTACCAGGCGCAGAAGGAGTTCGTCTTTCCGCCGCGCCCGAGCATGCGGCTCGTGACTGATGTGATCCGCTTCACCACCGCCGAAATGCCGCGATGGCATCCAGTGTCGATCTCCGGATACCACATCCGTGAGGCGGGATCGACGGCCGCACAGGAGTTGGCGTTCACGGTGGGCAACGGTTTTGCATACGTGGAGGCGGCGATTGCGGCGGGCCTCGATGTCGACGACTTCGCGCCGCGCTTGTCGTTCTTCTTCAACGCGCACGTCGACTTCTTCGAGGAGATCGCGAAGTACCGCGCCGCGCGGCGGATCTGGGCGCGCTGGATGCGCGATCGCTACGGCGCGAAGAACGAACGCTCGATGCAGCTCCGGTTTCACACCCAGACCGCCGGTGTCTCGCTCACCGCGCAACAACCCGAGGTGAACCTCGTGCGGACCGCAATCGAGGCACTGGCCGGCGTGCTCGGCGGGACGCAGAGTCTGCACACCAACTCATTCGACGAGGCGCTGGCGCTCCCGACCGAGAAGTCTGCGCGACTCGCACTGCGGACCCAACAGGTGATCGCGCACGAGACTCGGGTGGCGAACGTGGCTGACCCGTTGGGCGGATCCTGGTACGTCGAGGAGCTGACGGACGAGATGGAGCGCGCAGCTGAAGCCGTGTTCGCCCATATCGAGGCGTTGGGGAACGGCTCCATGCTCGAGGGCGCCCTCGTCGGCATCGAGACCGGTTACTACCAGCGCGAGATTGCCCAAGCGGCGTACGACATCGAGCGCAAGCTCAACGACGGTCGCCATGCGATGGTGGGGGTGACCGACTTCTTCGAAGGGAACGACGAGCCGCCGCCCGACACGCTCGAGATCGGCCGCGAATGCGAAGAACAGCAGCTCAAGCGGCTGGCCGAAGTGAAGGCCGATCGCAACTCCGACGCCGTCGAGGACGCGCTGGCCCGCCTCCGCACCGATGCCGCCGACCCGTTGGTAAACCTCATGCCGGCACTGCTCGAGGCGGTGCGAGCCTACGCAACCGTCGGCGAAACCGTGGACGCCATGGCCGATGTCTTCGGCCGCTACCGCGAAACGCCGGTGATCTGACGCGATGGTCAATGACGTCGAACTGAAGGTCGCACGCGCGGCGAAGGGCTTCATGCCCGACGACGAAGGACTCGCGCTCCACGAGGCCGGTCTCGACGGTGGGCGCATCGGTCCGCTGTTGGAAATCGGGTCCTACTGCGGGAAGTCCGGCGTCTATCTCGGCTCGGCCGCGCGCGCCGTCGGCACCGTGCTGTTCACCATCGATCACCACCGCGGGTCGGAGGAGAACCAGGCCGAGTGGGAACACCACGACACCGAGGTCGTCGATCCCCGTACGGGGCGCATGGACACCCTGCCGTTCTTCCGTCGCACCATCGAAGATGCCGGTCTCGAAGGTTTCGTCGTCGGCGTGCTCGGTGATTCTCCGACCGTCGGCCGCTACTGGACGACGCCCCTCGGCTCCTTGTTCATCGACGGCGGGCACGCCGAGCAGGTGGCCACCGCCGACTACGAGATTTGGGCACCGCACGTGATGAGCGGCGGGGTCCTCGCGATCCACGATGTCTTCGAGCGTCCCGAAGACGGCGGTCAGGCCCCGTTCCACGTCTGGCAACGGGCGGTCTCCGACGGCTTCACCACCCTCACTGCCGTCGGCTCACTTCGCACCCTGCGGCGGTAGCGCCGGCGAACCGACACGCGATTTGCATCCCAGTGGGTGCGATACGAGCCCTGGTTCGGGCGGGGTCAGCGGGGGTCAGATTCGATGTCAGCGCCGGCCTCGATGAGTTCCTCGGCCGAGAGTCCAAGGGGAAGCCCTTCGCCTCGGAAGAGTCCCGCGGTCGGGCCTTCGCCACCGAGCGCGTGGGCGGCGAGCACGACGGCCGCCGAGTTCCACGTGGGTTGATCCGCGGTGAAGTACTCACCGAGCCGATCGAACCGCTCACCCTCGAAGTTCATGCCGCACCAGTACGAACCGTCGTCGTGACGGAGGAACTGCACCCAGGTGAACAGGTCCACAGCGCGTTCGGTCTCGCCGATCGCATCCAACGCCATGACGAGTTCGCACGTCTCGGCGGCCGTGACCCAGGGCTGATCCGAGACGCAACGCACGCCGCGTCCGGGCACGACGAACGTGTCCCAGTACTTCGCGATCCGGGCTTGCGCGGGCTCACCCCGGAGCGGGCCACCCAGGATCGGGTAGTACCAGTCCATAGCCCAACGCGATTTGTCGAGGAACCGCTCCGGGCGATGGGCGAGCGCGATGGCGAGTGCGCCGACCGAGAGTTCCCAGTCCGGCCGCTCGTGACCGAGCCGTTCCGCGATCGCAATAGCGCAACGAAGCGAGTGATGAATGCTCGACGAGCCGGTCAGCAGCGCGCCGTCGGCGGGATCATCGGCTCGCCACGCGATCTCGCCCGTTTTGGTCTGGTACGTCAGGGCATAATCGATGGTGCGCTCCACCACCGGCCAGTAGTCCCGCAGGAATCTGGTGTCGCCGGTCGTGAGGTAGTGATGCCAGACACCCGTCGCGACGTAGCACGCAACATTGGTGTCGAGGGTCGGGTCCGACACCTCGGTGCCGATGTAGTACGAGTGCCAACCACCGTCGGGCCGTTGCATCCGGCGCAGCCAGTCGTAGGCGCGGGCCGCGTCGTCCGATCGGCCGCCGACGTCGAGCGCCATCGCCGCTTCGACGAGGTTCCATGGATCGGTCTTGCCGCCGGGAATCCACGGGATGTTGCCATCGCTCGTCTGCACCGAGGCGATCGCGTCGGCAGTGGCCGCGAGGTCGAGCGCGTCAAAGACGCCAGGCACGGTCATCGAGTTGTCTCCGAGCTCACGCAGTGACCTTCTGGGAGTAGATGACCAGGCTCTTGCCCAGAAGCGGGTTCAGCGCTCGGTCCACCTGCGCGAGCCACTTCGGGTTCTTCGTCAGCTGCCAAACGAGGAAGTCGTGGTAACGCTTCGCGATCGGCCGGTCGGGTTGCCCGACGCCACCGGCGCAGCGAATCCACCAGTACGGCGAGTGCAGCGCGTGTGCATGATGCGAGCCACGAAGCCACACGCCGGCGTCCTCGAGGTCCTGCTCCAACTCGTGTTGGCGGAAGATACGCACGTGCGCGCCCGGCGCGTCGTGGTACTCGTAGTCCAACGCCCAGTTGACCCGCTCGGGCCAGCGCGTGGGCACAGTGACGGCCATACGCCCGCCGGGCTTGAGCACCCGCACCAACTCCGCGATCGCGCCGCGATAGTCCCAGATGTGTTCGAGAACCTCGGAGCAGACGACGCGGTCGAGTGAGTGGTCGGGGAAGGGCAGCTTCAACGCATCGCCGTTGACGGTGAGCCACGGCTGGGTCACCGGCACCTCTGCCGCGTCGTGCATCGCCGCGACAGTCGCGCGCACGTCCTTCAGGTCCGCCTCGGAGTAATCCAGCGCGATGACTGACGCGCCGCGCTTCATCGCTGTGAACGCGTGGCGGCCACCGCCGCAGCCCATGTCCAACAGGCGGTCGCCGGGCTGGAGCCGCAACCGATCGAAGTCAACCGTCAACATCAGGAGACCGTTCTTCCGCTCTTGGCCCTGCGGGCCGGGCTGCTCGGGCCACGCTCCGCCGCAGTCATGACGAGGCCTCGTGGGTTGGGGCGGCGTCGCTCTTGCTTCCGCTCTTGGCCCTGCGGGCCGGGCCGCTCGGGCCACGCTCCGCCGCAGTCATGACGAGGCCTCGTGGGTTGGGGCGGCGTCGCTCTTGCTTTTTTGGTGCAGGTCCAGGGCCTCGTACCAGTTGTCGATCATGCCGATCGCGGTCTTGCGCCACGTGAACCGATCGAGGACCCTCTCACGGCCGGCGGCACCGATGCGGGCGCGTAGTTCGGGGTCTTCGAGCATCGTGACGATGGCAGTCGCGAGCGCGCCGGGATCGTTCGGAGGCACCGTCAATGCGGCGACTCCGGACGGGCCGGTGACTTCGGGCAACGCGCCGCCAGTGGTGGTGACGAGGGGTGTGCCGCAGGCCATTCCTTCGATCGCCGGCAGGGAGAACCCTTCATAGAGCGACGGGATCACCGCAATCTGGCACTCGGCGTACAACTCGACGATGCGCTCGGTCGACACGCCCGAGACGAACTCCACGTGGGGACGGAGGCCGAGCTTGTCCAGCAGCGCAGGAATTTTCGAACCGTCTTTGGGCTTACCGATGACGACGAGGTGGACGTCGTTGCGTTCGGTGCGCACTTTCGCCACCGCTTCGAGCAACGGCACGAGTCCCTTCAAGGGCTGGTCCGACGACGTGGTGACGAGGAGCCGACCGGGAACGCGAGCGACGTCGGCGAGTGGCCGGAACACGTCTTGGTCCACGCCGACGGGAACGATGCGCAACTGCTCGTCGCGAATCTGCATCTGGGCGATGATGTCCTTGCGCGAGTTCTCGCTCACCGTCACGAGGCGCGGCACCTGACGCGCCACCTTGATCTGCATGTCGAGGAAGGCGTACCAGCGCTTGAGGTTGAACCGCTGGAACGCGCTCGTGGCGTGCGCGAGCTCGAGGTCACGGTCGACGGTGATTGGGTGGTGCAACGTTGCGCACACGGGCCAGCCGTCGTTCATCATGCTGACGAGACCGGAACCGAAGGACTGGTTGTCGTGCACCAAATCGAAATCGGCTCGGTGGCTGGACAACCACCGGTGCGCGCGCTTGGTGAATGCCCACGGCTCGGGAAAAACCCCCGTGCACATGAGTCCGAACTCACCGAGATCGGTGGTGTCCCTGAACTCCCACGGCCACGGGACCCGGAACGGGTTGCCGCTGGGGTAGAGGTCGAGACTCGGGATCTTGATCAGATTCTGCGGGTCGTCGAGCTCAGGATACGGCGGGCCGGACAGCACCTCGACGTGATGGCCGAGTTCGATGGCCTCGCGCGCGATGTACCTCGTGTAGACGCCTTGGCCACCACAATGGGGATTCCCCCGGTAGATCAGCCAGGCGACGCGGAGCGACTCTGGGAGCCGGGGGGAAGTCACCATGAGATCGGGCAGCCTAGATGAGGGCTCGCGGATTCGTCCTGGCGTAGCTTTCAGCCGGTGAAATCGAGACTTTCGTCACGTGCCGTCGCCCGCACGAAAGCCGTCGCGGAGCCCCGTTGGTCTCCGGGCGGAACCTGGTTGGGTTGGTTGGAGTCGATCGACGGTCGGAGTGACCTCCTCGTGACGGAATCCGACGGTTCCGGCGCGGCCGTGGTGATCACCGCCGACCACGAACTGGGGCGCGTCGGTGCCTATCGGGGCGGGATGTGGTGCTGGCGCGACGACGACTCCTTGGCGGTCGTGACCGCGGATGGTTCGGTCGCGATCGTCGACGTCCACGGCGGCACCAGGTCGGTCGTGCGCCATGACGGCCAGGCCGCGGCCCCGGCTGCGTGGTCCGGCGGCCTGCTCTTCGCCGCGGAGGGGCCCGATGCGCTTGATGCCGTCGAGGTGTCGATGCTCGGTGCGGTCGCGGATGCTGCGGGCCGACGCTGGTCGCAGGCGGACTTTGCCTGGGATCCAACCGTGAGTGCCGACGGTGAGCTGGTTGCCTGGCACGAGTGGGATCTGGATGCGATGTCCTGGACGGCGTCTCGCATCGTGGTGGGGAGCCGGTCCGATGGTATGACGCACGTGGTCGCCGGAGGTGAGGGCATCGCGGTCGGTCAACCGCGATTCTCACCCGACGGCGCGCATCTCGCCTACGTGACCGACGAGTCCGGATTTTGGAACGTCCACATCGCCGACGCGGACGGATCGAACCCGCGCCCGCTCATTGCCGAAGACCACGACCACGCCGAACCGTCATGGGGGCCGGGCCAACGCTCCTACGCGTGGTCACCACAGTCGGACGCGGTGGCGCTGTGTCGCAACGAAGCTGGGTTCGCGCAGTTGGTCGTCGTCTCACTCGACGGCGAGGTGCGCGAGCTCGCGAAGGGTTGGCACCACGGCATCGACTGGGGGAGTGCGGGAGTGGTCGCCGTGCGGTCCGGGGCGAAGACGCCACCGCAAATCACCGTTGCTCATGCCTCGACGGGTGTGCGGCGGGTGGTCGCTCGCGGCGCGCCGGCCGGGGTGGAGTCCGGTGCGCGCGAGCCGAGCGCGGTCACCTGGTCGCACGACGGCGCGACCATTTTCGGGCTGCTGTACCCGCCCGACGTCGACGAACGGATTGCTGATGCCGATGCGCCGAGCGCGCCGCCGCCGATGATCGTCGACGTGCACGGCGGCCCCACCGGTCAGGCCACCGTCTCGTGGGACGGTTGGTTGCGGTACTTCACGAGCCGAGGATGGGCGGTGCTGCGCCCGAACCCACGCGGGTCCACCGGATACGGCCGCGCCTACGCCCAAAGCCTGCGCGGGTCGTGGGGCGCAGACGACGTGGAAGACATCGCCGCCGGGATACGCACCGCCGCCGAACACGGTTGGTGCGATCCGGCGCGCGTCGCGGTGAGCGGCGGCAGCTCCGGTGGTCTCACCGCGTTGATGATCGGCGCGCGTCATCCAGACCTCGTGCACGCCGTCGTATCGGCGTACGGCGTCACCGACCTGTTCGACCTTGCGGCTACGACCCACCGCTTCGAGTCCCGGTACATGGACGAGCTGGTGGGCGTGCTCCCCGGTGACGAAGCACGGTTCCGTGCACAGTCACCAGTGACCCATGCGGCCGAGATGCGCGTGCCACTGCTCGTGCTCCAAGGCGACGAGGACAAGGTGGTGCCGTTGCGGCAGGCCGAACTCCTGGTGGACGCGGTGCGAAGCACCGGCGGCGCAGTCGAGGACCACGTGTATGCGGGTGAGGGACACGGCTGGTCGAAGATCGAGACCGTGCAGGATGAGTTGGAACGTACGCAAGCGTTCCTCGAACGTTGGGTGATGGGGAGAGAGGGCCGGTGAAGTTGGAGTTCGCCTACCAGGGCCCGAAGGGCGGAGTTGCGCGCGTCGGTGACCGCGCGGTGGTGCTTGCGCACGGAGCGGGTGCGGACATGCACGCGGCCACGCTGACGACCTTCACCGACGCGTTGCGCGCGGCCGGAATCCCAAGCCTGCGATTCCAGTATCCGTATCGCAGTGCCGGCAAGAAGGTGCCCGACCGACCGCCGGTGCTGCTGGAAGCCACCCGCCGCGCGGTGAATGAGTTGGCTCGCCGTACGAAGCTCCCGGCGGAGCGGCTGGTGATCGGTGGTCGGTCGATGGGGGGCCGCTACTGCTCGATGGTCGCGGCGGATGTGGACGACCCGGTGCGCTGCCTGGGCCTCCTCCTGCTCGGGTATCCACTCCACGCGATGGGCAAGCCGGAGAAGGAGCGGAGTGATCACTTTCCGCGCCTCATGATGCCGGTGCTGTTCGTGAGCGGGACGAGAGATTCGCTCGCCGCCAAACCGGCGCTGACCAAGGCGGCCCGGCGAGTCCGAGGACCCCGCGAGTTTCACTGGATCGACACCGCCGACCACGGTTTCAAGCCGTTGAAGTCGAGCGGGCTCACCGTCGAGTCGGCGCTGGGGGCGGCGGCAGACACGGCGACGCGATGGGTGCTCGCACTGCCGGACGGCAATCCCGCGGTGGGCGGAGGGGGTCGATAGTCTCGGACCCGTGTCCGACACGATCACCGCTCCGACGGAGTCCCCCACGTACGCACCAACGGCGCCGACGATCGAACCTTCGGACGCTCCCGTCGAATCACCGTCGCGCCCCATCAGCGACGACGGTGATCACGATCGATATGCCCACTACGCCCGCAAGGACGACGTGACGCGCGCCTACGTGACCGGTGAAGCGATCGTGGCGTTGTGCGGCAAGAAGTGGACGCCGTCACGGGACCCGAAGGGGTATCCGATCTGCCCCACCTGCAAAGAGCGAAGAGAAGCGGGCTGGAGTCTCTGAATGCGCGTTCCTCGCGCTTTCGCGTTCGTCGATCTCTCGGGCTTCACGCGGTTCACCGATCTCTACGGTGACGACGAAGCGGTTGCACTCCTGGCGAAATTTCGTACCGAACTGCGATCGACCGCGTCGGACTTCGGCGTGCGGATCGCCAAGTGGCTGGGCGACGGTGCGATGTTGGTGTCGGTGGACACGGTCACGCTGGTCGAAGCCACCGTCAGGCTGGCCGACCACTTCGCAGACGCTGGACTTCTGCCGCTGCGCGCCGGGCTGGCTGCCGGCAACGTGATCCTCTTCGAAGGTGACGACTACACCGGTGGCGCCATCAATCTGGCGGCCCGTCTCTGCGACCTTGCGCAACCGCTCGAGGTACTCGCCACGCTCGATGTCGGCGCGCTCGTCCCCGAAGGAATCGCGGCGGTCGGCGCAGGGGTTCACGACATTCCTGGGCTCGCGGTTCCGGTCGAAGTCGTCCGGCTGGTGCACGCATCTCGGTTCGACGTCACCGGGGAGACGCCGCTGCCGCGGTGACTACCCTGCGACGATGAAAACCGACTGGAAGACGTTGCAGATCGAGGTCGAGCGGAACGTCGCCACTCTGACCCTGAACCGGCCCGACAAGCTCAACTGCTTCACAATCGAGATGTGGCGGGAACTCCGCGAACTCGGTCAGGCGCTCGTGGCCGGTCCAGAGGGCATCCGGGCGCTCATCGTCATCGGTGCCGGACGAGCGTTCTCGAGTGGGATCGACACATCGGTCTTCGCCGGCGGCGAGCAGGACGGCATCGCGGGCGGACCGGACGCGGGCACGCGCCACGACAACCCGATGGTCGACGGCATCATGCGCACCCAGGAGGCGTTCTCGTGGCTCGAGGACGCGCCGTTCGCGACCATCGCCGCGGCACGCGGGTACGCACTCGGTGCGGGCTTGCAGATCGCGCTGGCGTGTGACATCCGCATCTTTGCTCGCGGGATTAGCGTCGGATTGTTGGAGCACAAGTACGGGATCATCCCGGACCTCGGCGGCACGCAGCGGTTACCGCGCATCGTCGGCGTCGGGAAGGCGAAGGAGATGATCTTCACCGCCGCGCGCATCGACGGTGATGAGTCATTCCGCATCGGACTCTGCGAACAGCTCGTCTCGGACGAGGAGTTGGAAGGCGCGGCCGCCAAGTTGGCCAAGCGCATTGCTGCGCAACCGCCGCTTGCGATCCGTCAGGCGAAGCACGCCGTCGACGCCGGATTCGATCTGCCGATGGCCGACGGGCTGCGGGTCGAGGCGGAGGCACAGAGCGTGTGCTTGCCCTCCAACGATATGAAAGAAGCCATCACCGCGTTCGTCGAAGGTCGTGATCCCGTCTACCGCGGCGACTGAAACGAATGCGCGCGGTCGCTACTTCAGGATGTTGACGGCGCGGGCGATCACCAGCGCAACGGTGGTGAGCGAGACCGCCGACTGGCCGAGCATCGTCAGCTTGGCCCACTGCGCGAGGGGCATGACGTCGGTCGGGCTGAACGCAGTTGCGTTGGTGAACGAGAGGTAGAGGTAGTCGAGAAAGTGCGGTTCCCAGCCAGGCGGCGCGAATTCCGGAGAGGTCATCTGGGGGAACAAGAAGTCCGGATACGGATCGGTGCCGAGCGCACGAGCGGCGGGACCGCCGCGATCGAACTCCCAGTACCAGACGCTGAACACGATCATGTTCGTGGTCCAGATCGCGGCCCCGGTGAGAAGCAGGGCATCGGGGGCGCGGATTCCCGAGGCGTTCACCAGATCCACGATGAGCCGCCCGGCAGAGATCGCGTTGCCGATACTGATCACCGCCAGCAGCGCGAACGCGATGGGCCGCAGCCGGCGGGAGTTCGCGTCCACGCGCATCGGATTGACCACGAGCACCACGAGGAGCAGTACCGATGCCAGTCCGGGTACCAACCAACGTGGATGGTTCGCAACGCGGCTCGGCAGCACCGAGATCAACGCGATGGCCACCGCCATGGTGACGGTCACGGGGAGGCGTGACTCGATGTTGGTCGCCTGCTGCCACGCCGGGCGGGCCATGCCGCCCACCGCGCGGAGTGCGTCCTTTCCGGGACGCAGAACCGGACCTAACAGTCGCTCGATCTGGTCCAGCCGGTGCTCCACCGCCGGGGTGGGCTCCTCGGGTTCGTCCAATCCTGATTGATCCATCGGAACAGTCTGGCGGCTCCAGCCGCCCGGTACCCTGACCAGGTGGATGCAGTGCGCGTGCGACCGGCCGGCCCGTTGCGGGGAACCGTCAAGGTGTCCGGGGCGACGAAGAACTCCGGCCTGAAGCAACTGGCTGCGGCCCTCCTCGCTTCCGGCGTGACCCACGTGCGCAACTTGCCGCGCGTTCGAGACCTTGATGTGATGCTCGACGTGCTCCGTGCGGTCGGCGCCACCGTGCAGTGGACGGGCGACGAAGAGCTCACGATCGATACGAGTGGCCAGCTCCAGCCGGAAGCTCCGTATGAGTTGGTCCGCCAGATGCGCGCCTCGATCAACGTGCTCGGGCCGTTGCTCGCACGGTGCGGCGAGGCTCGGGTCGCGCTTCCTGGGGGAGACAACATCGGGAGCCGCAGGCTCGATATGCATTTCCGGGGCCTCGAGGCGATGGGCGCCGAACTCACGGTCGAGCACGGTTTCGTCGACGCTCGGTGCAACGCGCTGTGCGGCGCGCGCATTGTGCTCGAGTTCCCGAGTGTCGGGGCCACTGAGAACCTGCTGACCGCTGCCGTGCTTGCCAAGGGTGAGACGGTCATCGAGAACGCGGCTCGTGAACCGGAGATCACCGATCTGACCGCGTTCCTGAATCGGATGGGCGCGCACGTGTTGGGTGCGGGGACGAGCACGATCACCGTCGAAGGTGTCGACGAACTGGTGGCGGCGGACACCGAGATCATGGGTGACCGCATCGAGGCGGGGACGTTCCTCATGGCGTGCGGGATTGCCGGCGGAGAGATCAACCTCACCGGCGTCCGGCTGGAACACCTCGAGATGGTCGGCGTGAAGCTCGGGGACATGGGCATGCGCGTCTCGCCGACTCCGGACGGCATCTGGGCGCAGGCGGTCGAGCCGTTACAGGCCGTCGACATCGCGACCTTGCCCTATCCCGGGTTCGCCACGGACTTCATGCCCATGGCCGTGGCGGCGCTCGCGTTGAGTGAAGGCACGGGCATCGTGACCGAGAACGTGTTCGACAACCGGCTCGCGTTCGTGGAGGAACTGGCGCGCATGGGCGCAGACATCCGGCGCGAGGGTCGCCACGCAGTGGTGCGCGGCCGGCCGCGGCTGTCCGGGGCTCCGGTCCGAGCGTTCGACGTGCGTGCGGGCGCCGCGCTCGCGTTGGCCGGGATGAAGGCCGACGGCGAGACCGTGATCGACGATTGGTTCCACGTCGAACGCGGCTATCCCAACCTGGTGGGCGCCCTCTCCACTCTCGGCGCCGACATAACTCCTGCTTGACCTACCTGATAGCTCGTCCGGCTTCACCCTCTTGATGGCTCGTCCGGCTTCGCACCGACGCTCGTGAGTTCGCCCAATTCTTGGATCCTTGGGACGCCTACCGAGCTGCTCGCTTCGCTCGGTCTGCCTGCTGATGCGCCGCGCATCCACACTGGGTCCGGCCAACGAGAGCCGCAGCGCAGCGGAGGCGTACAGCTCGGTAGGGAGCCCACGAGCTCTCCAGGTCCCTTGGTCGGCGACCGTAGGAGCCATAGGGATGGAGCAGGAGCCAAAGAAGCAGGAACATCTCCGGTATCGTCGGCGTTCCAACGGTCCGGAGGTTCTTGATGCCAACTGACACCATGGAAAGTGGCGTGCTCGAGGCGATCGACGCGATTCGTCCTGCACTTCAGGCCGACGGCGGTGACATCGTATTCAAGAACATCGACGATGCCTTCGTGGTCCACGTGGAGCTCGTCGGCGCGTGCGGAACGTGCCCGGTCTCGACGATGACCCTCAAGGCTGGTGTGGAGCGGATCATCATGGATCGGGTTCCTGGCATCACCGAAGTCGTCGCTGACTGATCCTTCCCTATGGCACGTGATCCTGATGCGCTGGTGGCGCGCGCCCTCGCTGGTGACCGCGGCGCGATTGCCAAGTTGATCTCGATGGTCGAAACCGGCGGCGCGGACGCCACGCGTGCAGGGGCTGCGCTGTACCCCCACACCGGACGCGGATACACCGTCGGGCTGACCGGCGCACCCGGCGCGGGCAAGTCGAGTTTGACCGACGCGCTTATCGGTCGCATCCGGCGGGACGACATCGAGGTCGGGGTGCTCGCGATTGATCCGACGAGCCCGTTCAGTGGTGGCGCGATCCTCGGTGATCGCGTTCGCATGCAGGATCACGCGACCGATCCCGGCGTCTATATCCGGTCCATGGCTACGCGTGGTCACCTCGGTGGACTTGCGTTGGCCACGCCGCGCGCGGTGCGCGTGCTGGATGCGGCGGGGAAGCCGTGGATCATCATCGAGACCGTCGGGGTGGGGCAGGTGGAGGTCGAAATTGCCGGTGCGGCCGACACGACCGTGGTGGTGGTGAACCCGGGGTGGGGTGACGGTGTGCAGGCCAACAAGGCCGGGCTCATGGAGATCGCCGACGTGTTCGTCGTGAACAAGGCGGACCGTGACGGCGTGGCCGAGACCATCCGGGACCTGGAGATGATGCTGGATCTCTCGGGTTACACGGACTGGCGTCCGAACATCGTTCAGACGGTGGCCACGCGCGGCGAGGGCATCGACGAACTGTGGGATGTGATCAACGAACACCGAACGTTTCAAGAGGCGGACGGCCGGCTTGACGGCCGTCGTGCGGAACGACTGCGCAACGAACTGCGCGCGATCGTGGTCACCCGGTTGGAGGAGCAGGCCGGCGAGGCGTGTTCGGGGGAGCGGTTCGAGGCGCTCCTCGATTCCGTGGCCCGGCGCGAACTCGATCCCCATACCGCTGCCGCCGAGCTCCTGCGCGAGGTCTGAGTTCTCGGCTTTGCGACCCGCCGGTAGTGTCCGGCGCCATGGCTGACGATCTTGTACTCCTGGAGTCACACGCGAACGGCGTGGTCGCATTGCGGTTGAACCGACCGCCGATGAACGCACTGTCCCAAGCGCTCCTCGCCGCCATCGGCGATGCCGCGGAGTCGCTCCGGACCGATCTATCGGTGAAGGCAGTCGTCGTCTTTGGTAGCGAGAAGGCACTGGCGGCCGGTGCGGATATCAAGGAGTTCGGCGGACCGGACGAGGCGCGTGCGATCGGACTCACGTTCCGGCGAGCGTTCGACGGTCTTGCCTCGATTCCGCGCCCGGTGATCGCGGCCGTCAGCGGTTTCGCGCTGGGCGGGGGGATGGAACTTGCGCTGGCCTGTGACCTGCGCATCGCCGGCGACACGGCGCGGCTCGGTCAGCCCGAGATCCTGCTCGGCATCCTGCCCGGAGCGGGCGGAACGCAGCGCTTACCTCGCCTCATCGGACCGGCGCGCGCCAAGGAGCTGATCTGGAGTGGCCGGCAGGTCAAGGCGCCCGAAGCGCTGGCGATCGGACTGGTGGACCGGGTGGTGCCTGCCGCCGAGTTGGAGACGGCGGCACTCGCGTGGGCCGACGAACTCGCGTCCGGTGCCGTCGCCGCGATGGGCTTCGCCAAGCGTGCCATCGACGCCGGCCTCGACGGCTCGCTCGCGCAGGGGTTGGACGCCGAGGCCGAGGCATTCGTCGACGTGTTCGGCACCGACGACGCCCAGGCCGGGGTGGCCAGCTTCCTCGAGCACGGCCCCGGAAAGGCGAGTTTCGCCGGTCGCTAAACGGTCTCGGCGGTCAGGGTTCGGCAAGGGTGCGGAGGCGGGCCAGGTTGGCGCGCCAGATGCGCAGCAGGACTGGTCGGCCGGCGCGTTCGCCGATCGCGCTGCCCATCCAGATGGGGAAGTGGAGGTCCTCGTCCCAGCAGAAGTCGGTCAGCCCGGCACCGGTGGAGCGCAACGTGAAGCGACCCGACCCGGTGACGAGCCCGCGGTGCTCGATGCCCATGACCGCTTCGGGCTCCCACTCGGTGATCCGCATGCGGTCGACGGTCGACAGCGGTCCGACGCGGGTCAGGCAGTCGAACTCGGTGCCGACGCCGGACCGCTGTTCGGACACGAACGTGATCGACTCGGCGTCGGCCATCCACTCGGTGTGCGTCGAGATGTCCTCGACGGTGCGCCACACGCGCTCGACCGACGCGCCGATGGTGGTGCAGAGATGAATCTTCACTGGACTCCCGCTCTTGGCCCTGCGGGCCGGGCCGCTCGGGCCACACTCCGCTGCTTGATTGGCTGAGGCGCGTGTGGTGTCGCCGCTTCGTTCACTGGATTGAGTCGCGGAGGAGGATCGCGGCCTGTTCGGGGGCGACGGAGTTGGCGTAGATGCCGCTGCCGAGCTCGAATCCGGCCACCACGCCGGTACGAGCAACCACCTCCACGTGCCAGTGCATCTCACGCGCGTGCACCTTCGGTGGCGCGCTGTGGACGATCACGTTGTGCGGAACGTCGCCAAGGGTCGCGTGGAGTCGACCGAGGGCGGCGTGCAGTGCCTCGGCGACGACCCGAACTTCGGCGTCGGTCGCTCCGTCGAAGCCGGCGCGCGTCGAGCGGTGCGCAACCCGCATTGAATACGGAGACCAGGACCCCGGTGGGCACCACGCAATGGCGGGGCCGTCGACCACGACGAGTCCGTTGCGGCGGGCGTCGGTCATCTCGCGAGCGATGAGATCGGTGGAAAAGCGTTCGACCATGGCGTTGATGGCCACGGCTGGGGAATCGGGCGCGACGATCTGCGCGTGGGGATGTTCGATCGACGCACCCGCGCCTCGGCCGTCGTTGAGGAACACGGCTGCGTAGGCCCGACCGGCCTCGAGGTGGAAGCGGGCGCGGTCCCGCAGCACGGTGAACACCTCCACCGCCTGATCGAGATCGAGCTGACCGAAGCTGCGGTCATGGTTGGGGGAGAGAATCACGACCTCGTGTGAGCCCGTGGCATCGCCGTCCTCGGGCGCGCCGACCATGGGGTAGAGGTTCGGCACCACTCGCACCCGCCAACCGGGTTCCTCCGCCGCGCCCTCACCGGTGCGGTAGGTCTCGGGCGGGGTGCGATCTTCGTGGCCGGAGCAGAAGGGACATTGCTCGGGGCCGCTGCGGGCATCCGGGTTCGTCGTGGTGGTGTGCGGGCGCGCCGAGCGTTCAGCCGCGACAATCACACGGCGATCCAAAATCTCGTCGTAGCGGTACTCGGGCATCAGGAGAGGCTACGCGTGCTCTCCCGCTCTTGGCCCTTCGGGCCGGGCCGCTCGGGCCACGGCCGTGCAGCGTCCGCGGATGCTGGAAAAGCGTTGGCGTTCCCCGGGGCGGCCTCTCGTTTAGCGTCTGACTGTGACTCGACGACTGGTGATCTTGGGAGGTGGCCCGGCCGGCAACACCGCGGCGACCGTCGCGGCGACGCTCGGCGCCGACGTGACGCTCATCGAGCGTGACCTTGTCGGTGGCGCTGCGCACTTGCTCGACTGCGTCCCGTCGAAGGCGATGATCGCGACGGGCGGCGAACTCGCCGGCCTGCGGCGCGCGCACCTGATGGGCCTGCGCGCGGAGGGCGAGCTCGACGTTGACGCGGTGCGAGCACGGGTCGCAGGAATCGAGGAGCAGCTGCGCGTCTCGGTTCGGTCCCTGCTCGAGTCGCAAGGTGTGCGGCTCATCCACGGAGCAGGTCGGTTCGTGGATGCGCACACGGTGGTCGTCGACCGCGGGGAAACCGTGACCGGCGACGTCTTTCTGGTTGCCACCGGTTCCCGGCCGCGCATCCCCGACTGGGCGCCGCTCGATAACGAACGCGTGCTCACCACCCGCGAGGCGTACCCGCCGCCGGAGATCCCGACGCATCTGTGTGTCATCGGCTCGGGGGTGACCGGAGTGGAGTTCACCCATATGTTCAGCGCGCTCGGCAGTGAGGTGTCGCTCGTTGTGTCGCGCCAGCAGGTGCTCCCGGCAAAAGATCCGGAAGTCGCGGCCGTGCTCGAATCCGAGTTCAGCAACCGAGGTGTGCACTTGTTGAAGGGCGCACGCGCGACGGCGGTGACGCGAACCGGTGACTCCGTACGCGTCGATTGCAACGACGGTCGGCACGTGGACGCGAGTCACGTGATCCTGGCGATCGGGTCGATCCCGAATACCGACGACCTCGGCTTGAGCACCGCCGGCATCGCCGCCGACGATCAGGGGTACATCACGATCAACCACAACTGCATCACCACGCTGGGGCACGTGTACGCGGCGGGTGACGTGTCCGGCAAGCTGCCGTTGTCATCGGTGGCGGCGATGCAAGGACGCAAGATCGCCGAGCACCTCATGGGGATGCACACACGCGAGCACCGGCACCTCGATTACGAGAAGGCCGCGTCGGCGATCTTCACCGAGCCCGAGGTGGCGGACGTCGGACTCGCGGAAGCGGACGCGTTCGCCGCGGGCCGGAAGATCCGCGTCACCAAGGTGCCGTTCGCCACCAACGCGCAGGCGCTCATCAAAGGTGATCCGCGCGGCTTCGTGAAGATCGTGTCGGATCCGGCGACGGGGGTGGTGCTCGGCGGTTCGATCGTGGGCCGAAACGCCGCGGAACTCATTTCCGTGATCGCGGTAGCAGTGACGAACAACCTCAAGGTCTCCGACATCTCCGATTCGTTGCTCGTCCACCCGGCCATGGCAGAGTCCCTCGCCGAGGCCAGCTCGTAAGTTCGCCCGCGGTCGGTGGGCTGATGCCGGCCCGACGCCGTGGTGGCATTGAACCTGCCGGTCATCTGGGCCCGGCGTCTCGCGCGAGCCTGTGGCGGTGGACGACGAGGTGGGAGCGTGTGAGGTTCGTCCCGGGACACTCGACGACGTCGAAGCTGCCGCCGCGGTTTTGGCCCAAGCATTCGCCGATTCACCGTGGACTCGTTGAACTTCGATCCCGAGTACCACATCGATCGCATCGCCTCGTTGCAGCGACTCGTGATGGAACGCGCGGTGGTGTCCTTCGGCGAGCTGTGGGTCGCGTCCGTGGGCACCGAAGTCGTGGGCGCAGCAATGTGGATTCATCCGGACCGGGTACCGCATCCGGCGGTGTGGAGTTCGATGAGTGCGGAGACCGCCGCACTCGAAGGGTCACGACACAACGCATCGGTGATGGCCGAGGAGATGCTCGCCTTCCTGAAGCCGCCGACGCGGCACTACTACCTCGGTGCGGTCGGGGTGGTCCCGGCGCGGCAGGGACGTGGCATCGGCGCTGCGCTGTTGAACCCGGTACTCCGCCGCGCGGACGACGAGTCTGTCGAGGTCTATCTGGAGACCTCGACTGATTCGAACGTCGCGTTCTACGCCGCGCTCGGTTTCGTCGTCACCGGTGAGCACGAGATCCCGGACGGCGGCCCGCACGTATGGGCGATGAGCCGAGTGCCGCTGCAGCCGTGAGGTCGTGAACGTCCAACGTCGAGTTGGGATTTCCCGCGCGGGGAACGGTGGTCTCAGCCGGGGGGGGGGGTACGTGTGAACCCTCGGCGAAGGGGCAGAGTCTCCGCGCAAAGATCCTGATCTTTCTCGGTATTTGGGTTGATCTCGAACATGTGTTCTGATAGTCTGGTTTGGTCGTGAAGGGCAGGGAAACGACCGGTTCGAAGGGCGGGAACGATGGCCAATCAGACACCCGCTGTCTCGCCTCTTGATGGTCTCCGAGTCGCGGTGGATTCGACGATGGTCCTCGATCCGAGCGAGCTCGGCGATAGCGAGTTGGGGGCCACGATCTTGTCGTTCCGCCGCGAGTTGGATCGCCAGGAGGCGGTGTTCGCAGATTTGGTGGTGGCGGGGCATCGTCGTGGGGTCGGTGCTGAGGATGGTTACGAATCGACACCCGCATGGTTGCGCGCCCGGTCGGGGATGCGGACGGGTGATGTCCACGGGGCGATCGCGGCGGGTGAACTCGGTGAGGTCCTCCCCGCGACGCGTACCGCGTGGCGGGCGGGGCGGATTTCTTCGGGTGCGGTGCGCGTCATGCGTAGCGCTCGGGTGCCGGG
>JANYJV010000075.1 GCA_025361725.1 Acidimicrobiia bacterium
CCCCCCCCCCAATTCCGCCCGCCAAAACGGTGGGGTGGGCTTGTCCCTCCCCCGCAACTGAGTTCAGTCGCCGTCGACGGGGGGTCTGGGGGCGGCGAGGAGTTCGGCGATGCGGTCGACGAGGGCGTCGATGTCGGCCGGCGCGTGACCGCCGAGTGACTCGACGCAGATCGTTGCGGCCGTGGCACCGTTCGGGGCGGGATCGAGCCAGGTGAGTAGCGACGTCGCCTGGCCGGGTACCGGAACCACGATCGCCTCGAGCACAAGACTCAGCCGATCGATATAGGAGACCGCGCCGAGGATCGAGAACGCCTCGTGCAATGCGATGAACGCATCCATGGCGGGTGCGTCGAGGAGAACCTCGCGTGCGCCGTCGACCGCGATCGTCGGGTGTCGGAACGACGCGCCGAGGTAGCTGTCGCCCGTCGCCGCCGTCGGCTCTCGGCGTTGAGAATCCCGCGCCGAACTGGCAACGGACTCCGGTGCCGCGGTCTGAGCCTCGACGATGATCGAGAACGCTTCGGTGATCTGCGCCGTTCGCACCGTGCGCAGGCCCGCGTCGGCGAGGTCGCTCGCAATGTCGGGGTGATGCCGCCGCATCAGTTGCAGGTATACGGCTCGCACCTCGGGCCACGGCGTGACGGCAGTGACGCCGAGGACAACTCGAGCGGCCGCCAGATCCATTGGCGAATGCTCGCGCGTGACGCCGTGCGACGTCCGGCCGGGACCGCTTGCTCTCGTCGGCCGAAGCGCCTACAGATGGGAGTCAACCGAGCAGAGGGTGGGTCCATGGCGGAGCAGCAAGAGGCGTCGGTGCGAGACGCAGTGGTCGGGGCGATCGGGGCGGAACACCTCTCGGTCGGCGACGCGATCAGCGAGGACTACAGCCACGACGAAGCGCTCACCGTCGCTGGGGTCAGGCCCCGCCTGGTGGCCCGTCCGGCGAGCACTGCTGAGGTCGCTGCGCTCGTCGAGATCGCGGAACAGTATCGAGTTCCGATCACCGCGCGCGGCAGCGGCACGGGCTTGTCCGGTGCGTGCACTCCGACCGCGGAGTCGCTGGTGATCTCCTTTGAACGGATGAATGCCATCCTCGAGATCGATACCGAAAACCACGTTGCCGTAGTGCAACCGGGTGTCACGCTGGCGCAGCTCGACGATGCGCTGGTGCCGCACGGCCTCGCTTATCCCGTCTACCCGGGCGAGTACAGCGCAAGTCTCGGCGGCAACGTCGCCACGAACGCGGGCGGCATGCGCGCGGTGAAGTACGGCGTGACTCGGAACCAGGTCCTCGGCCTCGAAACCGTCCTGCCGACGGGCGAGACCATTCGTACCGGCGGCAAGTTCGTGAAAGCCACCGCGGGATACGACCTCACGCAATTGGTCATCGGGTCCGAAGGCACGCTCGCGCTCGTCACCGAAGCCACGTTGCGCGTCTACCCGCGCACGCCCTTCACTGCGACGGTTCTCGCCCCCTTCCCCAGCCTCGCAGCCGTGACGCATGCCATTCCGAAGATCGTCGCCAGCGGCATCGGTCCGATGATCCTCGAGTACATCGACATGATCACCTTGGGGGCCATCACCGCGCACGTGGGCCTCGACCTCGGCATTCCCTCCGACATTCGCGACACTGCGCCCGCGTACCTCGTGGTGATGATGGAACAACGCACCGATGAGCGCCTCGAGGAGGATGTTGCGCTCCTGGCCAACCACCTCACTGCGCTCAGTGCCATCGACGTCTACGTCCTCCCCGGCGCGGCGGCGGGTTCGCTGATCGATGCCCGAGAGAAGAGCTTCTGGGTAGCGAAAGCAAACAACGCCGACGACATCGTCGACATCGTGGTGCCGCGAGCGTCGCTCTCCGAGTTCATGGATCTCGTCGCCACGATCGCCGGTGACTCCGGATCGTGGATCGCGGGCTGTGGACACGCCGGTGACGGCAACGTCCACCTCTCGGTCTTCCAGTCCGATCCGGCCGTGCGCGAGCGCGTGCTTCACGACCTCTTCGCTGCGGGGCTCGGCCTCGGCGGCGCGATCTCAGGAGAGCACGGCATCGGACGGGCGAAGCAGGCGCACTTCCTCGCGCTCGAAGATCCGGTCAAGCTCGCGCTGATGCATCGCATCAAGGCCGCCTTCGATCCCCATAACATCCTGAATCCCGGAGTCCTGCTCGACGGTGAGGTCGTACCCCGATGACGATGAACGGCGCCCAGTCCTTGCTGCGAACCCTCGTGGACAACGACGTCGACGTGTGCTTCGCGAATCCGGGAACGTCCGAGATGCACTTCGTCGCCGCGCTCGACGACGAATTGCGCATGCGTGCAGTCCTCGGTCTCTTCGAGGGGGTGGTGACGGGCGCGGCCGACGGCTACGCGCGCATGACCGGGCGGCCGGCGGCGACGCTGCTGCACCTGGGGCCCGGGCTCGGCAATGGCATCGCCAATCTCCACAACGCTCGACGCGCGCATGCGCCGATGGTCAACATCGTCGGTGATCACGCGACCTGCCACCAGCAGTACGATGCCCCGCTCCAGAGCGACATCGAAACACTCGCGTCGAACGTGTCCGGTTGGATTCGACGCTCTTGCGCCACTGCGTCGCTCGGCGCCGATGCCGCATCTGCAGTGGTCGCGGCGCGCACGCCACCGGGCGAAATCGCCACGCTCATCCTGCCTGCGGACATTTCGTGGTCGGAGGGCGGGACCGCCGTCGGCAAACAGCCAGTCCCGGGTGCATTGGAACCACAGGCCGAGGCGATCTCGCTCGTAGCGAAGCTCCTGCGGTCCGGTGAACCGACCGCCTTCCTCGTGGGCAACGACGTCGTAGGAGACGAGGCCGCCCTCGCAACAGTGGACGCCATCGCCGGCGCCCACGCGGCGAAGGTCCTCGCCGAAGTGTTCCCCGCACGTTTGCGGCGCGGCGCCGGAATCGCGTCGGTCGAACGACTCGGCTACTTGGCCGAGTTCGCAACCGCGCAGCTGCAGGGACTCGCCCACCTTGTATTGGTCGGAGCGCAGTCGCCAGTGTCGTTCTTCGCGTACCCCGGCCGCGAGAGCGATCTCGTGCCCGATGGCTGCACCGTCCACGTGTTGAGCGAGGTCGAGGAGAGCGGGCCAAAGGCTCTCACCGCGCTCGCCGACGCGTTGGGAGTTGCGTCATCGGCCGCTCGATTGGCCGAGCGCGCAGTCTCCGACCGGCCGACGGGACCGTTGACCGGTGGCTCCTTGGCTGCCGCGGTCGCGGCCACACTGCCGGACCACGCGATCGTCGTCGACGAAGCTCAGACCGGCGGCATCTGGGCGTCACCGGCCACCGCGGCGTGCGCGCCGCACGATTGGCTGACCCTCACCGGTGGCTCGATCGGATTCGGTATGCCGGTGGCGACCGGCGCCGCCGTTGCGTGCCCGGACCGCCCGGTGTTGAACCTCCAAGCCGATGGCAGCGCGATGTACACCCTGCAGTCGCTCTGGACCCAAGCTCGCGAAGGGCTTGACGTCACCACCGTCATCTTCGCCAACCGTTCGTACGCGATCCTAAACATGGAGCTGTCTCGCGTCGGCGCCGAGGCACCGGGACCCGTGGCCCAATCGATGCTCGATCTCACGGGTCCCGAGCTGGATTTCGTCGCGCTCGCGCGCGGCATGGGCGTTCCAGCGGTTCGGCCCGACGACGCCGAAGGCCTGACCGCGGCCCTCGAACGCGCGCAGTCCGAGCCGGGCCCGCATCTCATCGAGGCCGTCATCCCCTCCGGCTTTTGACTGATCTTCGGCTCGTCCGCTCGCACTCCGTCGGTGCCGGTTCGTGAGGCTCGCTCCCGAGCTGTTCGCCTCCGCTGCGCTGCGGCTCAGGAGTGGACCGGTCTCAGCCCCCCGAGATGTCGGACGGGGAGATGCCGAGGAAGTGTTCGAGGTTGCGGTGCAGGTTGACGATGCGGCACTCCTCGCCCGAGAGCACCAGCTCCGTGAACCCGGGCTGGTGGAGTCCCCGCTGCACCCGACCGAGGGCCTCCACGTCCTGGTTGACCACCAAGCCGAAATCCACATCGCCGGGTTGGACCGTCGCTCGCACCGGAGGTGTTCGCGGAGCCGCGGCAGCGCGTCGCTCGAAGACGAAGATGTCCATGAAGCATTCGTCGGGCGTCGGGCCCGGTCGGGACTTGACCACCTGCATGAGATCGGGGAACGCGATGATCGTCATGTTCGGGAAGAGGTTGTACTGCTGCATGTTGAGCACTTGATCCGTCGACAACGCGGAGAGATCCGCGCCCAGTCCCGCCGCCGTCGCACGAACCTCGTCGGCCAACACGTCGCGCAGTGGTACGCCGTCGACGGTCGGGACCGGGCCCGCCGGTTCGGTGGTGGATTGACCGATACGCGTGCCCATCACTTCCACGAACGCGTCGAAGATCTCCTGGTCGGTTGCACCACCGCGCAACCGAGGACTGGCGACGCCGTAGGGCTGCACCAACTTGGCGTGACGACCGAAGAGCCGTTGCGGCGAGTTCACGTCGTCCGTCATCGGGAGCATCTCGCGGTGCAATCCCTGCACGTGATACGTCTCGCTGAACCCGTCGATCAACGTCTTCCAGTTGCACGGCATCGGAACGACGAGGTCGTACGTGCAGTGGAAGTCCTCGAGGCCGAGCCAGAGCGCGTCGTCCGGCACTCCCTCCAGGAACGTCTCGAGCGGTTCGGCAGCGAGATCGAGGTTGACAAACACGAACGCAGCCCACGTGTCCACTTGAACTTCGATCAGCGGGAACTCGTCGTTGCGGAACGCACCAAACCCCTTGCGTGACGGCACCTCCTTGAGCGTCCCGGCGAGATTCCAGCACCAGCGGTGATAGCCACACCGCAGCTCGGAGAGTTCTCGCCCTTCTCCGCAGACGAGAGCATTCCCCCGGTGTCGGCACACGTTCTGGAATGCCCGCAACGTCCCGTCGTCGGCGCGGACGACCACGACCGAGATCCACCCGACCTGATATTCGAACCAATCTCCTGGTTTGGTCACATGGTCGAGGGTCCCGGCCAACTGCCACACGTGGGGCCACAAGCGCTCGTGTTCCAGGTCCGCCCACACCGGTGACACGTACCGGGACGACGGGACTCGGAACGGCTCGGTGACCCTGGTGACGCTCGCGATCGTGGACCCGACCGGCGCTTGCTCAACAACGTCGCTCATCGTTCCCCCTTCAAACGCGGCAGCGTAGGACGGTTGCCCCGTCGACGGCTGCGCCCGGTTCCGAGAGGCGAGGTGTCCCATCCGACAGAATCACCGGATGAACGACGCCGGCTTCGACGACATCCTCGCTGCGAACTCCGAATACGCCGAGACGTTCCGGCTCTCCGGCCTCTCACCGCAGGCCGCACGCGGGCTCGGTGTCGTCACGTGCATCGACTCCCGGATCGAACCGCTCGCCATGCTCGGACTCGCGCCGGGCGACGCCAAGATCATCCGGAACGCCGGCGCCCGAGTGACCGACGACGCGCTCCGCTCCCTCGTGCTCGCGGTGCATCTCCTCGGCGTCTCCCGTATCGCCGTCATTCAGCACACTCGGTGTCGGATGACCGGAGCGACCAACGCCGAGATCAGCGACGAGATCGGTCGCCGCTCGGGTTCGTCCGCCGACGGCTGGAACTTTCGCCCGATTGCGAACCAGCACGACACGCTCATCGAAGACCTTGCGGTGATCCGGGCGTGTTCGCTCATGCCGGAGACGGTGGCGTTGGCGGGAATGATCTACGACGTCGATACCGGGTTGTTGCACATCGAGACCAACGCGTGAAGGTCCATTGGTTCCTGCCCACCGGTGGCGATTCCCGCGAGGTGCTGCCGACCCAACCCGATTCGCATCGCCGTGGTCCCGATCACTCGTACTTGGCCCAGCTCGCGCAGGCCTGCGATCAGCTCGGATACGACGCCATGCTCACGCCGTGCGGCACGGGCTGTGAGGACGCGTGGATCAGCACTGCGTCGCTCGTGCCACTCACGCGGCGCATCAAGTTCCTGGTGGCGTTTCGCCCCGCGCTCCTCACGCCCACGCTTGCCGCGCAGATGGCCTCGACGTATCAGCGCATGGCCCACGGACGGCTCCTGGTCAACATCGTGACCGGCGCCGAAGATGCCGAGTTGGCGCGCTTCGGCGTGCACGATCCGAAGGCAACTCGATACGCGCAGACGGCTGAGTTCATCCAGGTGATGCGGGGCGCGTGGAGTGGAGAACCCTTCGACTTCGATGGGGAGTTCTTCCACGTCAACGGAGCGACCACCCGGGAGGTGCCGGACCCCGTACCCAAGATCTACTTCGGCGGCGCCTCGGACGCGGCTGAGACGGTCGCGGCCGAGCACGTCGACGTGTACCTCGCCTGGGGTGAACCACCCGCGATGGTCGCCGAGCGCGTCGATCGGATGCGGAGGCTTGCGGCCGCGGCAGGTCGCACGCTCGAGTTCGGGATCCGTTTCCACGTCATCGCCCGCCCGACTGCGGCCGAGGCCTGGTCCGCGGCCGACGCGCTGGTGGCGGCTATGCACCCCGATGACATCGCGGCCGCGCAGACCGACTTTGCGAACACCAAGTCCGTCGGGCAGAAGCGCATGGCTGAACTGCACCGGGGCGACCGTGACCAGCTGCTCCTTCACCCGAACGTGTGGGCCGGCGTCGGACTCGTGCGGGGCGGCGTGGGGACCGCGCTGGTCGGGAGCTACGCCGAGGTAGCGGAACGGATGCTGGAATACCAGGCGCTCGGCTTCGACGAGTTCATCCTCTCCGGCTATCCGCACCTTGAAGAGGCCTACTGGTTCGGCGAAGGAGTGATGCCGATTCTGCGTGAGGCCGGTCATCTTCCACCGCTCGACGGTCCGAGCGCGTCCGTCTTCTCTTTCCGTTGAGCCCGCGATGCGCGTAGGACTGCTGATGGCCGGACACGTCGCGCCTGCGAGCATCCAGATCGCCGGCGACTATCCGGAACTCATCACGTCGCTCCTGGCGCGCGCCGACATCGAACTCGCTCGCTATGACATCGATCACGATCGGTTCCCGACCTCGATCACCGAATGCGACGGATGGTTGTTGTCGCCGAGCCGGTGCTCGGCCTACGACGATCACGGGTGGATCTCCGATACCGAAGATCTGCTGCGCGAGTTGATCGCCCGGGAGCATCCCTACGTCGGGATTTGCTTCGGTCACCAACTCGCCGCGCAGGCGCTCGGCGGGCGGGTCGAGCGCGCCGCCGACGGCTGGCGAGTGGGCGTGCAGGACTACGAAATCGTCGTGACGAAACCGTGGATGGTCCCGATGCATTCGACGGTCTCGCTCATTGCCAGCCACGAAGATCAAGTCGTTGCGGTGCCCGACGGTGCCGCGCTGATGGCGCGCGGTCCCGGGTGTCCGGTGGCGGGGATGGTGATCGGCGAACGCGCTTGGACACTGCAGCCCCATCCGGAGTTCGTGCCGGAGCTGGCGGACGACTTGTTGGCCCAACGCGTCGACCTCATCGGTCCGGAGAAGGTCGCGTTGGCGCGAGCGACGCTCGGACGCCCGCTCAACCGCCTCGACGTCGGTCGGTGGATCGTGAAGTTCTTCACCGAAACTGCGTGACGGATCCGCTTCCGTTCGGCGCGTGCCGTTGCGCTACTTCTTCAACATGTCGAACACGCCACGGACCACTCGGTTCATCATCGTGCGACCTTCGCGACTCTTGAGGTAGCCGGAGATCGCACCGTCTTCCTCGTGCTTCGGCGCCTGGGACTGAGGCTGCGCTTCCTGCTTCGGCGTGGCCGGTTGCTGTCTCGGCGCACCGGGTCGTGGTGGCATGTCGGAACTTCCACCGGTCGGTTCGGACGGCATCGGAAGTGGTGCGGCGGGGGCGGCCTCGGCCGGTGCGCTCGCTTGCGCGACCCGCGCGTCCAACAGTTCACGCGCAGACTGGCGGTCGATCTCGACCGCGTACTTGGCCCAGATCGGCAATGCCTGGGCGCTCGCAGTGATCGCGGTTACATCTAACGCAGCCATCTTCGACGTGGGAGGACGTAACTTCGTCCAGACGACCGGGGTGGGTGCACCGTTCTCACTGAGGGTCGTCACCATCGCCTCGCCGGTGCCGAGCTTGGTGAGATCCTCTTCGAGGTCGTAGTCACTCGTCTTGGGGTAGGTGGTGACTGCGGCTTTGAGTGCCTTCGCGTCACGCGGGGTGACGCGCGCAACGCATGCTGAATCCGGTTTCCGAGCTGAGCGAGGATCTCGTCGGGCACGTCGTCCGGCAACTGAGTGATGAAGAACACCCCGACGCCCTTGGAGCGGATCAGACGGACCGTCTGCGCAATCTGCTCCCGGAACGGCTTGCTCGCACCCTCGAACAGCAGGTGGGCTTCGTCGAAGAAGAACACCAGCTTCGGCTGATCGAGGTCGCCCACCTCGGGCAACGTCTCGAACAGCTCGGCCAAGAGCCACAGCAAGAACGTCGAGAAGAGCCGTGGACGGTCTTGCACCGATGGCAACTCAAGGCAACTCACGAGACCTGCGCCATCGGGGTGTACCCCGATGAGGGCCGCAACCTCGAGTTGCGGCTCACCGAAGAACGGCTCCGCTCCGAGTTCCTCCAGCTCGACGATCTTGCGTAACAAGACCCCCGCCGTCGCGCTCGACAGACCGCCGAGACCTTTGAGGTCAGCCCTGCCGTCGTCTGAGAGGAGGAACTGCAAAACCGCGCGCAGATCGGCGAGATCGAGGAGGCCGAGTTGATGGTCGTCCGCGTACCGGAACACCAACGACAGCGACGACGACTGCGTCTCGTTCGCGTCCATGACCTTCGCGAGCAGGGTCGGACCGAACGACGAGATCGTGGCGCGAACCGGTATCCCGGCCCCTTGACCGCCGAGCGCAAGGAATTGCACCGCACGGCCGGCCGGTTCCCACGTCATGCCGAGCTCGCCGACCCGACCGTCGACGCGTTCGCTGTGCTCCCCCGGTTCGGCGATCCCCGGGAGATCGCCTTTCATATCTGCGGCAAAGACCGACACGTCCATGGCCGAGAGTTGTTCGGCCATCAGTTGCAAAGTCTTGGTCTTGCCGGTGCCAGTACCGCCGGCGATCAGGCCGTGTCGGTTGCACATGGCCGCCGAAGGTTGCACGGCTGCGCTCGGATCCGTCGCCCCGGCCACGACCCCACGGCCCAGGTCAAGCGCCTTGCCCTTGGCGGCGTACGCCGCGCTGATCCGATCTGCGAACTCCGTCATCGTGTGTCCTCTTGGCCCTGCGGGCCGGGCCGGACGGGCCACGTTCCGCTGGCGTATCGGCTGCCGGCGCGTGCCCACTTCGCTTCACTCATGGGCTGTCCTCTTGGCTCGTCCTCATTTCCCGGAAGGTACCTCGGTGCGGCGGAGCTGCCCGGACCTACAGTCCGTCGGCTCCGCACGCCGTCCACACCTTGGGAGAGCCCGTGCATACCGAAACCCTCTCGTACGACATCGACGGTGCGACCCACCTCGGGTACCTCGCCGTCGATCGCGACCGCGCGGGAAGTCGTCCGGGGGTGCTCGTGTGTCATGAGGGTCCGGGCCTCGGCGCTCATGAACGCGTCGTCTGCGAGCAACTGGCCGAACTCGGGTACGTCGCGTTCGCACTCGACTACCACGGTGGCGGCAATGTCCTCTCGCGCGAGGAAATGATGGGAAAGCTCGGCGCGCTCCGGTCCGATCTCGATCGCACTCGCGCCCTCGGCCTCGCCGGTCTCGGTGTTCTGATGAGCCAAGCGGAGGCCGACGCGAGTCGGCTCGCCGCGATCGGTTACTGCTTCGGCGGGACCATGGCGTTGGAACTCGGGCGCGGCGGGACGGACCTCAAAGCCATTGTCGGTTTTCATTCGGGTCTGGCGACGACCCGGCCAGAAGACGCTGCGAAGATCACGGGCTCGGTGCTGGTGAACATCGGCGCGGATGACCCGGTGATCCCACCCGAGCAACGGGCGGAGTTCGAAGCCGAGATGCGTGCGGGTGGCGTGGACTGGCAGATGATTCTGTTCGGAGGCGTCGTGCACAGCTTCACCAACCCGGAAGTGGACGCATTGGGGATGCCGGAGTTCATCGCCTACAACGCGGCGGCAGACCAGCGTTCGTGGCACGCCATGTGTGATCTCTTCGACGCACAGTTCGGCCAAGCCTGAGCAAACGAACCGCAACTCGCACCAGAAGCGCAAGCCATGGCTTGCAAACGGCGTGGTTCTCGAAATCGAGTCCGGTGACAATCGAGTATTCAGCTGGGCGTCCGTCGGTGCGACAATCTGTCCGTGATGGTCCGACGGTTGGCCGCAGTGCTTGCGTTGATCAGCCTGATGGCGGCGGCAGTGATCGCCCTGTCGAGTGCCGTCCTCGTGCTGATCCTCGCTCTCGTCGCCGTGGTGATCGTGGGCGTCGGCGGCTGGTACGTCGTCACCACGCACGGACCCGGCCGAGTTGTTGGGCTCGTGCTGTTGGCCGTCGGCGTCGGTGTGCTGGTCGCCGGTCTGGCCAACCGAGACGTGCGCTGGCCGAGCCTCGTCTCGATCGTGGCGCTGCTCGGTATTTCGGTGATCTCGGCGCGGCATGCGCTCGGGCGAGACCGCGCGAACCTCCGGGCCACGCCCCCGCCCGGGCGTCCCGTGGGACCGGCTCGCCACGGAGTGTTGATCGTGAATCCACAGTCGGGTGACGGCGTCGCCAATTCGGTCGGACTCGTCGAAGCGGCAGGCCGGCGCGGTATCGAGACGCTCGTCTTCGACGATGACAAGGATCTCGCAGAGTTGGGCATGAAGCCATCGCCGGCGGCGCTGACGTCATCGGCATGGCCGGCGGCGACGGTTCGCAGGCCCTCGTCGCTGCGCTCGCGATGGAGCACGACATCGCCTACGTTTGCATCCCGGCCGGAACCCGAAATCACTTCGCCCTCGACCTCGGTCTGGACCGCGACGATGTACTGGGCGCCCTCGACGCGTTCGGCCCCGCTCACGAACGCCGCGTCGACCTCGCCCGGGTGGGCGACCGCATCTTCGTCAACAATGTTTCCCTCGGCGTGTACGCCACCATCGTTCAATCATCCGAGTACCGCGAAGCCAAGGTGCAGACCGCGATCACGATGTTGCCCGAGCTGCTCGGTGAGGACGGGTCGATGCGGTTCTGCGGTCCCGACGGCGAGACCCACGACCACGCGCCGCTCTTGCTCGTGGCGAACAACGCCTACTCACTCACTCGGCGCTCCGGCCTCGGGACTCGCGAACGCCTCGACGGTGGCGAACTCGGGTTGGCGGCCGTCGAGATCGGCTCGGCCGCCGAGGTCGCCGGTTTCGTCGCGGCCGAAGCTGCGGGTCAACTCGCTCGCTACCGCGGGTTCCACGAGTGGACCGCGCCAGAGTTCCGGGTCGAGGCCGACGGGCCGATCGAAGCCGGCGTCGACGGCGAAGCGCTCGTACTTGAGTCACCGCTCAAGTTCCGGTCACTCCCCAGCGCACTGCGGGTCCGCATCCCGAACCACGCACCCGGTTGGTCCCCGGCCGCGCTCGCCCCACCGTCGGTCTGGTGGACTGTCCGTGCGCTGGGTCGCGTCCTCGCCGGACGACCCCCCGCACTCGGCGATCACCTGACCGCTGTCGTGGCATCAACTGCAGGCAACCAGCGGTGAGCACTACCGTCGAGTCTTGCGGGCAGTCGTACGATGAACCCCGAGGAGTACCGATGAGTGAACGAACGTCTTACACCCCCGGGACGCCGTCGTGGGTGGACATGGGAAGCCCCGACCCCACGGCATCGGCGGCCTTTTACGGCGGCCTGTTCGGTTGGACCGTCGACTTCGATGCTCGACCTGAGGCCGGTGGCTACGCCATGGCGTCCCTGCGCGGCAAGAGCGTCGCCGGCCTCGGTCCATCGCAGAACCCGGGTATGCCTCCGTTCTGGTCCGTGTACGTCACCGTCACCAACGCCGACGCTGCGCTCGAAGCCGCCGCTGCGGCGGGTGCGACCGTCGTCATGCCCGCGATGGACGTCCTCGACGCGGGTCGCATGGGTGTGCTCCAAGATCCGGTCGGATCCTTCGTCTCCCTGTGGCAGCCGAACGCGCACATAGGGAGTGAAATCGTGGGGGAACCCGGAACGTTCGTATGGAATGAGCTCGCCACCACCGACATCGCGGCAGCATCGGACTTTTACACCACGGTGTTCGGGTGGGGACTCGACGAGACCCAGAGCGACGAAGCACGCGCGTTCACCGTCGGCGGCGACATGGTGTGCGGCGCGCACACCGCCGGTGACGGCGAGTTCCCGGCGTGGTCGATTTGGTTCGCCGTCGAGGATTGCGACGCATCCACGGCGAAGGCCGTGGAACTCGGCGCCACGGTCATGATGTCGCCAAACGACATGGATTTCGGTCGCGGTGCTGTGGTTGCGGACCCACAAGGCGCCGTCTTCGGGATGGCAGTCGTCACCGATGGGTCGACCTGACGATGGCCAGTGCCGAGTTCGTACGAATCGACCGAGACGAGGTCCGCACTCTCGTCGTCACGGGCGATATCGACGCGCTGGCACAAACCCGGTTCCGGGCATTTCTCGCGGACGCGCTGGTAGACCCCTCGACAGAACTCCGCGTCGACTTCACCGAGATCGCTTATTTCGAGGCGTCGTCCGTCGAAGTTCTCGCCCATTTCCTGAAAGTTGCGGCGGCCGCTGATTTTCGGTTGCGTGTCGATGCCGGCTCCGCCGTGCGCAGCGCTTGCGGCGAGCGTGCCGATGCCGAGTGGTTGCTGTCCCACTTCGAACTGTTCATCGCTCCGACGACACGTACCGAGCCTGCGTTCGTTGGCGCGATACCTCGGTTTCGCTTGGCTCGCCGGGATACCGCCGACTCTCCGACGCTCGCTGTCGCCGGTGAAGTCGACATGGCCACGGCCGCCGAGTTCTCGGCCGGCGCAGTTTCGCTCCTGGACCGCGCGACTGTGATTGCGCACCTGGACCTCACCGAGGTGGCCTTTTTCGACTCCTCCGGCATCGCAGCATTGGTCGACGTCCAGCGAGCGTTCGACGAGGCCTCGGTACGGCTGGTGATCGCACCGTCGCGCTCAGTAACGAGAACACTCGAACTCACTGGATTGGCCGACCAGTTCACCTTTGGCCCCCCTCCTGTCGTCGTGCGCAACGAACTGTCTTCCACCGGCCCCGGCCCCGCGCCCGATCGAATCTGACGGCGGCAAGATCGCGTGTTACGACTGGTCACCGTTCGCGAACTGCAGTTCTCAGCTCGGTGTGTGACGCGCTCCGAGATCCTGGAATGGACGCCACAGGTAGCCGTCGGGATCCGCCACCACGAACTGACGGTTGCCGGCCTCGGTTGGTCCGACCTGCTGCCAGCGGCCGCCGGGCGGAACAACATCGACGTGGTACCAGCGGTCCTCCATCGGGAGGACGATCTCGGCGCCGGCCGCAACTGCGCGTATCAGCATTGCGTCGACGTCCGTGACCCGCAGTTGGAAGTTGACGCCGCGTCCGAACGGCGCTTCGAGGGGGGCCGTGCGGAAGCGACGCCCGGGACCGGCCGCTTCCTCGATCATCAGCTCTGCGCCGGGGCGCTCGAGGTAGGCGAAGCGCTCAGCAGGCCGCTCAAACAGGACGCGGAACTCGAGCACGCCGACGTAAAACCGCAACGACGTCGCAAGGTCGACAACATCAATCTCGGGCGTGAGCATCAGCGGCGCCGGTTCAGAAACTTGGGATTCTCGATGTCCATCGACCAACATCGCGGCGGCGCGATCACCGGATCGCAGCGGGCCGGCTCACCGCCCGGTAGGCGTACTTCGTAGGCACCAAAGTGTGGGTCCGGGACCGGAAAGTCCGTCGTGACGATCTGCGCTCCACCTTTGATCGCGGCATCGGCTCGAGCGAAGTTGTTGGCGCGTGCCTCAGTACCCCGGTCGTCGGCCCGACTTCGGACGATGAATCCGCGTTCTACGAGCCGACGAATCTCGGCTGAGCGTGGTTCGTCGCGTTTGATCACCGCTGCCGACGGTGCGTCCGGTTCGGCCGTGACGAAGAGTGGCGCGCAGCGAAGCGTCGGCCGACCGGCGAGGTATAAGTCTCTTTCCGGTCCCGCAGTGTTGAGAACGACGGCGACCCGACCACGTGTGGCGCCGAGCGTGGGCCAGCCGCGAGTGGTGACAGCATCCCGAAGCGTTCGCGACCGACCACGAACCATGTCGGGGGTCAGCAAGTCGCGCACGCCGAACACGTTGCGGACGGTCGTGTCGAGGCGTCGGATCGCAGCGGCATCCCACGGCTGATCTTTGGCGTCGAACACGATGGTCTGGGTCTTGGGCTCGATCAGGACGAAGATCGGCACGTGGGTCGGATGTGCGACCGACCAGCGCTCGACCACGCTGAGACAAACGGCCAGCGTGGGACAGTTCGTCGCCGCATCGAGTACCGGGGTGTGGGCGATCGGGAAGCTCGGACCGTTGAACGCGTCGAGCTCGAAACTGCGCACGCCCTCGTGGTCCAACTGCTGATCGAGCGCCGGATGTTGGTAATCGGCCACGTCGCCGAGCGGAAGGGTTCGAGGCGGACGGCGATGGTAGCTGTTGTGGGTTCCGATCACCTGGATATCGTTCACCCGCAAGGCCTTGTCGCGAGGGAACGGCTCCGCACGCCGCCCGGTGGTAGACGAACATCCCGAGAGCATCAACCCGAGCGCAACCATCAAGCTCCACGCGACGACGTAGCGATGTCGGTAGCTCATTGGGCGATCCTCAGCGGCGACCACTGACGCAGTCTCGTCGCTGGCGCAAGCACACTGCGACAAGAGACCGAGAGGGAGCCTGGGGGGAACGGCTCCCTCTCGGTCGATCGTTGGACGGACAGTCGTTCAGTTAGTGGATGAGTCCGCAGGATGCGGGGACGGTGGCTTCCTGGGGCAGGGACGGGTCCAGGTCGGACGGGCCCTTGCCGAAGTCGTACGCACCGTCGTGGTTGGTGTCGATGCCGTGCGAGACGACGTGGAAGTCGGTGAGGTGATCCGCGACCGCAGTCGGGATCTCGGTGCCGACGGCCAGCTTGCGCTCGTAGGTGAAGTTTCCGTTCGCATCCGCGACGGGGAACCGGTCAACGGCAAGACCACTCTTCGGTGAGGTGTCACCCGTTGTGGTCAACGAGACGACGATCGGACCATAAGCGGGCAGACCTTCGCTGGTGTCGATGAGTCCGTCATGGTTCACATCGGCGCCGATCGCCGGGCACTCGTGGAGTCCGGGACCGTGAAGGTGCTGAGCGTGGACCAGACCAGGAGCAAAACGTTTCCCGGTGACGGTGACCGTTACGAAGTTGCCGTCACGAACCAGACTGACATCAGCTTCGGCCTTCGAGTCGCCAGAGGCATCCTTGTTGTGAGGCACCGACTCGCCCTTGACCCGCACCGTGTCCATCATGCCCGGCATGTTCATGTCGTGGCCCGAAGACGATCCGCCGGATGCTCGGCCGTTGGCCAATGGGCCCCCGACTGCGCTACACGCCGCCGTGAGGGTTAATGCTGCTACTGATAGGCCGAACATCTTTCCGGCGCGAAAACTTCGTGACATTCGAATAGCTCCCAAGACTCCGCCCCGGATATGAGTGTGACAACGAAACGGGCTTGCCGGGACCCCGGGGCGGGGGACGGTCGCGGCGATACACGGTCTGAACTGACGCGCACTGCCGGGGTCTGGAGCAGCACGCCCCTCTGCTACCCGACGTCCCCTGGATCCAAACCTCACAGACGTGCGGCGGGACCGTGTCACGATCGGGTGTCACTCTCCTCACCCGCCCGAGGCGCGAGCGCGCCCCCTAAGGTCCACCGAGATGTCCAAGCCGATGCCCGATCCCACCCGGCTCGACGCGGTTCGCCGGTCCGGGATGATCGGCTCTCCGCGCGAGGCGATCTTCGACGAACTCACCAAGGCGGCTGCGCATCTGATGCGGGCTCCGTACGCGCTGATCAGCATCATGGACGACACCGATTCGTACTGGAAGTCGACCTTCGGGCTGCCGACGTCAATGCGATCAGAACCGGTAGCGGAGTCCTTCTGTCAGTACGTGGTCGATCGCGGTTCGGATCTCCTCACAGAGGATGTCACCGTCGAGCCGATCACTCGGGATAATCCGACCATCGAGGCCAAGGGCTTGCGGGCATGGGCCGGCACCGCCGTCGAACTCGACGGTCACGCACTCGGAACCTTGTGCGTCATCGACCGCGAGGTGCGGACCTGGACGGACGAAGACCACGAGATACTCCGTTCGCTCGCGTCCATCGCATCCCACGAGATCCGACTGCGATCCGAACTGACCGCGAGCAAGAACGCTGCTGCGCGCGCCAAGAGCGAATCGGATCGCGTGCGATCGCTGCTCGATACGCTTCGTACCAGCCTGCTGCCGCCCAGCCTGCCGGACATCCCCGGCGTCGCGCTGGCCGCGTGGTTCGAGGCGGCGGCGGACGGCGACATGCTCCTCGGGGATTTCTACGACGCCTTCCCGTGCGGCGAGGGCCGATGGTCGGTCGTTGTCGGTGACGTCTGTGGTCACGGCGTCGAGGCGGCGAAGCTGACGTCGCTCGTTCGCTACTCGCTGCGCTCGGCTGCCCTTCATCACGGCGGCCCAGCGGAGATCATGTCCGAAGTGGACCGTGCGATTCGGCTCGACGGTTCCGACGTCGGTCGGTTCGCCACGGTGTGCTACGTCGAACTCGACACCCGGTCAGGGCTGAGCTTGCGATGGTCGCGTGCTGGTCACCCACATCCGGTGCTCATCTCAAGTGACGGCACCGCTCTCCCATTGCAAGGCGCCGACGGGCCGCCGCTCGGAATCGGTTCCTCGCTCTGGACCGTCGGGTCCGCGCACCTGAAGGACGGCGAAACGATCCTGTTGTACACCGACGGGTTGAGCGAGTCACACGTGGCTGGCGCCGACGAACGTCTCGGCGAAGGCAGGCTCTTGGACCTGATCGCCCAGTCGCACGTGGCCGCGGACGGAGCCGTCGACGTTCTCACGACTCGCCTCGGCGCGGAGGTTCAACGCGTCAGCACCACGTGCGATGACGATCGTGCCGTCATCGCATTCACGGCTCAGGTCATGAGGGCGTGACCACGACCCGGCTTTTGTTGCTCCGCCGGCGGCCGGGCGAGGTGTCGGAGCGCCCTGCGTGGTCTTCTCCGCTTCGGCCTTGGTCCATGCGCTCCTCGGCCCGCCGCTTGATGCGATCCGCAGCGCCCGCTGGTCGAGATCGCACCCAACGGAGTAGCTTCGAAGCCGTCGCTCTTCGGCCCCAGACCCCGGTCGTAGGTTTTTCGCTACGAGAGGGGACGTCCGAAATGAATGACGATCAGGCCGGGGACGTGAGGCCGCAGCCGACTGCCGCTCGACCCACTCGCTTCACCAGGGCCGATCGCGACGGTGAACGCACGCTGACCATTGTCGGCGAGATCGACATCGCAACGAAGACCGAACTCGAGCTCGAGTTGGCGGACCTCTTAGCCGAGGCGCACTCGCCCGCTTGTGTTGACCTCGGTGGCGTTTCGTTCATGGATTCCACGGCGATCAACGCGCTACTGCTCGCGCGTCGCGCCGGCGTCGAGAACGGAACGCCGCTCGTCGTGACCGCAGCGTCAGTTCCGGCGCGTCGCGTCCTCGAAATTTGCGGTGTCAGGGAACTGTTGCAACGGAGCGAGTAGACGCCGGTCACACGGGCGGTCTGCCTTGATCGTCGATTCCCTCTCCGGATCCGGACTCGTCGCCGAGTCGCAGTTCGCGGTTGACGATGGCGCGCCCGACCCGATCGATGGGCGTTGCGGTGCTGAACGCGTGGGCTCGGATCGTCAACAACGCGTCCGCCACGGAGATGTCGAGTTGCACTGCAAGCATTCCTGCAGCCTGATGGACGACCCTACGCAGCCCCGTGGCCGCTTCCAACTCGCCCGGCAATGCTGTCCGCGACTCGGCGGAGTCCGTCTCCGATCGCCTCGCCGGTGAACCCACCGAACCCGTCGAGGTGTTCGTACGCCCAACCCGAGCCCGTCCACCACGCGTGACCGAGCGCGCCCTACGAGGGCCGCACGCGACGGCGCGTCAGGTGCCGGCATCGCGAGATCCGACCTCACGGTCGTCGTGGGGCCGCTCAGAACGTACGGCTGAGAAGTTCTCGCTCTGCGGCAGCCGAATCTTCGGGATTCTCCGCGGCCCCACCGCGTCCCCAACGCGAAATCGCGCGACTCCGAACGCGAATCAGCGGCCCGTTTGGGCCGCTGACCAGCTTGTTCTCTTGGAGCGGACGACGGGATTCGAACCCGCGACCCTCACCTTGGCAAGGTGATGCTCTACCACTGAGCCACGTCCGCCTGAGTCAGTGAAGATAGCAGCGGACTCTTCCACCCCGTAGCCTCCGGCGATGCGCATCACAATCTTCGGTGGAGAAGTGCCAACCCTCGACGCGGCCGTGGCCGCAGCCAAACAAGTGGAAGCGGAGGGATTCGACGGCTTCTACATCCCGCAGATTTTCGGGCTCGATGCACTCACAACGCTCGCGATCGTCGGGCGAGAGGTCCCTCGGATCGAGCTCGGCACCGGGGTCGTCCCCACCTACCCACGCCACCCGATGATGCTCGCCGCACAGGCGCTCACCACCCAGCAGGCCTGCGGCGGTCGCCTCACCCTCGGAATCGGGCTCTCCCACCAGATCGTCATCGAGTCGATGTTCGGCTACTCCTACGACAAGCCGGCGCGCCACATGCGTGAGTACCTCTCGATCTTGATGCCACTCTTGCACGGCGAGGCCAGTGCATTCACGGGCGAGACCCTCACCGGGAATGGTTCGATCGCAGTCGACGCGGCGCCGGTTCCCGTCCTCGTCGCCGCCCTCGGCCCGCGCATGCTCGAACTCGCAGGGCGGCTGACGGAAGGCACCGTCACTTGGATGACCGGACCGGCCACGCTGGAGTCCCACATCGTCCCGTCGATCCAGAAAGCCGCGGCCGACGCAGGGCGTCCGGCACCGCGCGTCGCGGTTGGCCTTCCCGTGTGTGTCACCGACGACGCCGCCGGCGCGCGTGAGCGCGCGGCCAAGACCTTCGAGGTCTACGGCATGCTCCCGAGCTACCGCGCGATGTTGGACCGTGAGGGCGCGGCCGGTCCGGCCGACGTGGCGATTGTCGGTGACGAAGCGACCGTCGCGGCAGGGATCAAACGCGTCGCCGATGCCGGAGCGACGGACTTCTCCGCTGCAGAGTTCGCAACCGCCCCCAACGAACGCACCCGGACTCGTGAGCTGCTTCGCTCACTCCTGTGAGCGACGCCTCCACAACCGACGGGCCGAACGGTCCGCGTTCTCCCCTCGAACTCCTCGAGGTGATGGCGCGCGAAGAAGTCGTCATCAACGAAGACCTCCGTCACCTCGAGATCTACACGATGCGCGGCCTGCTCACGATTCTCTGGCAGGGACCGGTCGACGCGGAGCACGTGGTCCTCATGTCCGGTGGCGGCATGGGCGGGCTCCTCGGTCCCGCCGGCGGGCTGTACCACGACCTCGGTGTCAGCTTCGCCGAGCAAGGGATCGGCACTCTGCGCGTCGGGTATCGGAAGGCGAATGATCTTGTGCGGTGTGTGCACGACGTTGCTGCGGCCGCGGACCTCGCGTCCCGAGCCGGCGGCGAACGATTCGTGACCGTCGGCCACTCGTTCGGCGGTGCGGTCGCGGTTCAAGCGGGCATGGTGCTCGGCCAACACTGCGCCGGGATCGTGACCCTCTCCACGCAGTCGGCCGGGTGTGAGGACGCAGGCCTGCTCGACGCCGCGGTGCCGGTGCTGTTGCTTCACGGCGACCGGGACGAGATCCTTCCGCCCGACACGTCGGCCGTGGTCCGCATGTTGATCGGGCACGGCGACCTGGAGATTCTCCCGGGCGCCGGACATCTCCTCACCGAAGCGTCCGAACATCTCCGCTCCCGGCTCGAAGACTGGATCCCCACTCACCTCGGTTGACTTCCCACCAAATCCCCCGTTTTGGCGTCCACACGCGCGCTCCCACAGCAACTGAGGACGCCAAAATCGCGGTGGAGGCCGTTAGGGGCGCGCGTCGACCAGAGCTGCGGTGGTGAGGAGCCAGTCTTGAGCGAGCAATGAACGGGTGACGCTTTCGGCGTGATCACGTCCGAGCTCGACCGCAGCCTCGGCGGCCGAGAGCGTCGAAGCGGCAAAGCGGGGACCGCATGGCGGACTGGGTGCGCCCCGTCCGGCTGACAGATCGGCGGCGAGCTCGATGGCGGACTCGTGGAGCGCGCGGTCGAGACCGGAATCGCCGAGCCCGTCGTTCGTGCGATCGTCGGGAACAAGGTGTCGAATCGCGACAATGGCGTCGGCGGCGACGCTGGCCTGTGATGCAACCCCCAGGCGAGCGATCCACGGGTCGACCACCGTCGGGTCGCTGCGGAGCCGCATCTCGGAGACCCCGACGGCTTCGCGACGGTCACGCCATCCGGCTTCGGGCGGACGAGCGAACGTCGACGCGAGCAACACCCCAACTCTCGTTGACAAGTCCGCGGTGAGGCGCGCCACGAGCGGCTCCAAACGACGGGGCCAGAAGATCAGAGCCGCCACGGCACTGACCGCGACTCAGAGGCCAACGTTCTCCAACCGCACGAGTCCGATCTCCCAACCGCTCGGCTCGACGATGTTGAAGAGCGCACTGACCGCGACGGTGAAGGCCGCCTGGATGCCTGAGACTTGCGGCAAGTAGCCGGCCCCGAAGAACCCGACGACGAGCAGCACCCAGAACACCGGCTGATCGAGGCCGACGACCGCGAACGCGAGTGCAGCCGCGCCGAAACCGACCGCCGTCCCGACCGCCGCCGAGACCGCGGACCGGCCGGTCGCGAACGCGCACGACCGCAACAGGATGGTCGGACTCATCGCCGTCGACCACCGGGGACCGAGATTCGCAAGGAACCGAACCGTCGCCACCACGGCAAACGTCAGGATGACGGCCGGAATCGGTGACGCCGACACCCACGTTCCCAACCCGAGCAGGAGTGCCCCGCCGAGCCCGAGCAGGAAGTACGCCGCGTTCCGACTCCGGTGCGTGCCGCCGAAGTCGGCGAACAGCAATGCTGCGCACCCGCCGAAGACGGCGCAGAGCGCGACGGCGTCGTTGTCGAGCACCGCAACCGAGAATGCGAACACGAGCGGTCCCACGATCGCGGTCCGGATGCCGCGTAGGAGCGCCAGTCCGCCGGGGTCGCGAGCGGCGAGGCGCTCCACCCAACTGTGGCGGGCGCTAGTGACCGGCAAGACGCTCGACGACCGGCGCGAACATTTCCATCTCGTCACCACCGACGACGGCGTAACTCACGCCCCACCGGTCACGGCGGGACTCCATCAGGTCACACACCTCGTCGACGCTGCCGACCAGTGCGAGCCCCGCCTCCAGGGCGTCCTCGGCCGAGATCCCGAAACCGGGTGCTACCGCGTCGGCGAACTTCTGCCGGTCGTCGGTGATCGAAGCGAGGAAGTAGCGGATCTGCAGTTCGAGATCGTCGAACCTCGCACCGGCGCCTTCCTTGATCCACGCCACCTTCTGGTCGGTCATGGCGGCGAGCGAATCGGTGACGGCCTCCGCGGTCACGGCGCCGGCGCGCAGGTTCGGGTTGATCCCGACGATGTCCGCCTCGCGTCCCGCGAGCTTCAGCACGCGTGGTCCGCCGCCGCCGATGAGCACCGGCACGTGGGCCTGGGTCGGCTTGGGGATCGACTGGTACTCGCTGACCGTGTAGTGGTCTCCGCTGAAGGAGAACGCGTCCGGTCCGTAACAACCTTTGATGACGGCGAGTGCTTCTTCGAGCCGCTCGATTCGCACACCGGGACGGTCGTACGGAAGTCCGAGCGCGGTGTAGTCGACTTCCATCCAGCCGGCGCCGATCCCGAGTTCGGTCCGGCCGCCGGACAGCACGTCGATGGTTGCGATCTCCTTCGCGAGGATCGCGGGATGCTTGTAGTCGTTGTCGAACACCAGCGCACCCACGCGGAGCGTCTTCGTGGACGCGGCCGCCACGGCCATCGCCACCATCGGCGCGAGTTCGGTATCAATGAAGTGATCGGGGAAGTAGAGCGTGGAGTATCCGAGTTCTTCGGCGCGCTCCGCCGTCTTCGCGAACGATTCGGGAGTGAAGTTCCCGCCGATCTGCACACCGAAACGAAAGTTCTTCACCATTCGGAATCCAATCCTTCTGCGACGGTCAGTCGCGCCCGGTGACGAAATACTCGCGGCCGGCTGCCGGCGAGGGTCGAAGATTCGCGTGGTACTACCACGCCGGAGTCGGGAATGCGCTGATCGCAGTTTACCGGCCGCTCGAACCGAACCCGAAGGTGTCTCGGGTGGTGCCGTCCAACACATCGACGGCATGCCACTCGACGTACGTAACCGCCTGGATCACGAGTTGTCCGATGCGGTCCCCCCGGTGCACCTCGTACGCCGTGTCGGGGTCGGTGTTGATGAGTAGCACCTTCAACTCGCCGCGATATTGCGCGTCGATGAGACCCGGTGCATTGAGCACCGTGACGCCGTGTTTGAGCGCCAGCCCTGAGCGCGGGAGCACGAGACCGGCATGTCCGGAAGGGATCGCGATCGCCAGGCCCGTCGGCACCCGCGCGCGTCCCCCGGCGGGCTCGATCGTGATGTCGGCGTTGGCGCAAAGGTCATACCCCGCATCGTCGTCGTGTGCCTGGTGCGGAAGGGTGGCTTCGGGGTCGAGTCGAGTGATCGGTATTTGCACGCCCAGACCCTACGAGACGACGCCGGATCGGTCGTCAGGGGCGGTCGGTGCGCAGGATCGACCAAACCGGAATAGCATTCCGCCGATGGGGAACGTCATTGCAGCTCTCGCCGATCGAGCCGTGTCGGAACGCCACGAGGCGGCAACGACCGAGGTCCGGTCGCTGCTCGACGCAGCCCTGCACGTGATGCAGCGCGACGACACGTTGGATCCGCCAGTTGCGCAGATCGTGAAGGTCTCCGGTTTGTCGAACCAGGCGTTCTACCGCCACTTTGCCGGCAAGGACGCGCTGCTGGTGGCCCTCCTTGCCGACGGTCGGGAGCGCCTGGCCCACACCATCGAGCGCCGCATGGCCCGAGCCGAGAACCGGGACGACGCGATTCGGGCGTGGGTCCTCGCCGTCCTTGATCAAGCGCGTGACCCGAAGGCCGCCGCCGCTACCCGTCCGTTCGTGGCCAACAGCGAACGGCTCGCAGTTGGGTATCCCGACGCAGTCGCAGCCTCTCGCGCCGAACTCACGCGGCTGCTGGTGAAGGTCATCGATGCGGCGGACGCGCTCGCGGTGTTTCACCTCGCGATGGGATCCATGCACGAAGCCATCGGTGCCCGTCGGACCATCACCCGCCGGGATGCCGATGCAATCTGTGACTTCGCGGTCCGGGGTTGTTCGCCACGAGTGGCGAAGCTGTGACCGAGCAGGAGCTCCTCCTTACCGGCATCGGCGGCCAAGGCGTGCAGTTGTGTGCGCAGGTCTTGGCGCGGGGTGCGGTCATCGAGGGGAAGCACGTGATGTTGTTCGGCGTCTACGGCGGCGCGATGCGCGGGATGAACACGGACGCCACGCTCGTCGTCGGCGACGGGCCGCTCCTCTCACCACCGCTGCTGTCTCACACCAGTTCCGCAATCGGTATGCATGACAAGTTCTGGCGGCCCCTCGCACCGAAGTTGCGCGACGGCGCTTTGGTGCTCCTGAACGACGACACGTTCGACGCGCCCGTCGACCCGGTCCGGTATCGGGTCCTCCGGGTGCCCGCGACCGAACGAGCCACCGCACTGGGGCACGCGCTCGGCGGTTCGATGGTGATGGCCGGCGCATATGCCGCGGCGTCGGGCATGATCGGCATCGATGCCTTGATCGCCGGGATGCACGAGTCGGTTCCCTCGTATCGGACGCAACACGTCGAAGCAAACGAACGGACGCTGCGAGACGGTTTCGAGTGGGCGACGTCCGCAGCGGTCTCGACATGAGTGGGACGGTCACGATCGACGTCGACGTGTGCAAAGGCTGCGAACTCTGTATCGGCGCGTGCCCGCCACGCGTGCTGACGATGAGCGAACCGGTCAACCGCCTCGGCTACCGCTACCCCGAGTTGGCGTCCGGCTGCACCGGCTGCGCCGCCTGCCAACTCATCTGCCCCGACTTCGTGTTCGAAGTCTTCCGCTCCCCACGGGACCCCTCAAACAAGAGTGGAGCGGAGGGGGCACGCGCCAGCAGCCGTTCGGACAGCGGAGCGTGGCCCGAGCGGCCCGGCCCGCAGGGCCAAGAGCGGAAATGAAGCAGCTCATGGAGGGGTCGGAGGCGATGGCAGAGGCGGCCATCGCCGCGGGGTGTCGGTTTTTTGCGGGCTATCCGATGACGCCGTTCACCGAGCTCCACGAGCACTTCGCTCGGCTGCTCCCGGAGTCCGGCGGCGTCTGCATCAATGCGGAGAGCGAACTCGAAGCCGTCGGCATGAGCTGGGGTGCACTGGCGACGGGCGCGCGTGCGGCCACCGGTTCGACTGGCCAGGGCCTGTCGCTCATGCAGGAGAGTTTCAGTGAGATCACGTTGGCCGAGTTGCCACTCGTCATCTTCAACATGGCTCGCGGGCAGCAGGACTACTTCCAATCCACCCGCGGCGGCGGTCACGGCGACTACCGCCACATCGTGCTCGCGCCCATGGACATCGGCGAAGCCGTCGAGCACACCCAACTCGCGTTCCACCTCGCGGACACCTGGCGGACTCCAGTCCTGATCTACGGCGACTACCTCCTCGCGCACGTCCAAGAGGCCGTCGACGTCACGCCGATAGCGTTCCCGCCGGTGCCCGCCAAGGAGTGGGCAGTCGACGGATCGCTCACCGGTACGGGCCGGTCCCGCATCGTGTCGCCGCTCGGCTTCGACAAGCACGGAAGACCGAGCGAAGGCATCGAGAACCACTTGCGCGCGATCATCGCCAACCAGGAGCGCATTGCAGCAGAAGAGGTTCGAGTCGAGACCGGCTACCTCGACGACGCCGAGACCGTCATTGTGGCGTTCGGTCCCCCGGGTAAGTTCGTCCGGTACGTCGTCGCTGCACTGCGGGCCGAGGGCCAGAAGATCGGTTACGTCCGGCCCATCACGTTGTGGCCGTTTCCCTACGACGCCGTGGCCGACGCGGCCGAGCGAGCGGATCGCGTTGGTGTCTTCGAGATGTGTGCCGGACAGATGATCGACGATGTCCGGCTCGGTGTGCTCGGGCGCGCACCCGTCACGTTCATCGGCGGGATCTCCACCGATGGTTCGGGATTCGGAGTCGGCCCTCTCCTCGACGTCGAACACATTCGCGCCCGCATCCTCGCGCTGCACCGTGGCGAACCGCTCCCTCCACTCCCCCACAACCAGAGGCAGTTTTGATGGTCCAACCACCGGCAAATGTCGAGCTGCGCCAAGTCGGACACAAGCTGCCGGAGCTGTTGCTCACGCAGGAACATCACATGTGTCCGGGCTGTGGCGAGCCGCTCGCACTCCGTGGCTACCTCGAAGCGATCAGCGAGCTCGGCTTGGCGTCGCGGGCGATCGCCGTCGCCGGGATCGGTTGCTACACCAGCTTCTCGATGACGATGGACATCGATCTCGTCCAGGCGTTGCACGGACGTGCACCGTCGGTCGCTACCGGGGTCAAGCGCATGCGTCCGGACTCGATCGTCTTCACGATCCAGGGTGACGGCGACATGGTGAACGAAGGCCTCCAGGAAGTCCTGCACACGGCGGCGCGCGGAGAGAACGTCACGTGCATCCTGCTGAACAACGGCGTGTTCGGTGAGACCGGCGGCCACATGACGTCTACCACCGTGCTCGGTCAGCGCACGAAGAGCAGCCTCGATGGCCGGGACGCCGAGTACCACGGCTACCCCATCCTCATCGGCGATCTGATCGCGCAGCTCCAAGGTGCCGTATACGTGGCGCGCGGTTCGGTGCACAACGCCGGTGCCGTTGCGCGCACCAAGCGCATGTTCAAGCGCGCGTTCGAGATCCAAGATCGGGGCGGTGGATTCACCTTCGTCGAGGTGCTGACGATGTGCCCGACCGGTTGGTTCATCCCCACCCTCGACGGTCCCGAGTACATGACCGAGACTCTCGGCGAGGTGCACATCATGGGCGAGCTGAAGGTGGACGGGGTCGTGCGTTCGACGGAGGAGTTGCGCGCCGAGAACCTCCGCAAATCCGCCGAGGTCGAGCAGGCACTTGCCCGCGGCGGCATCGACGACCACGGATGACCACCTCACCCCTTCACGAAACCCGAGCCCGCAGCGCGGCGGAGGGCGAGCAGCCGCGGAGCGTCCCAGGTGTCAGTCCGACGTACCTCGTGACCGAGCGGAGAGGCCGATAAGTGGACTTCACCTATCCCCCCGAAGCCGAGGCGTTTCGGGCCGAGTTCCGTTCGTGGCTGGACGAACATCTGACCGACGAGTTCCGTGGCGACGGCATTGGGTTCTCGATGGAGATGGATGCGGACCGGCTCGCCACGATGCGGCAATGGAATCGGCTGCTCGCCGACGCGCGGTTCGCCGCGATCTCGTGGCCGGAGGAGTACGGCGGGCGTGGGGCCGGAACGATGGAGCAAGTGGTGTTCGCGGAGGAGATGCACCGCTCGGACGCACCAGGCACGCTGAACCCGCTCGGTCTTTCCAACATCGCACCGGCGATCATCGAGTTCGGCACCGACGACCAACGCGCCACCTTGCTGCCCCGCATGTTGCGGGGTGACGACATCTGGTGCCAGGGGTTCTCAGAACCGGACGCGGGCTCGGACCTCGCGGGGCTCCAGTGTCGGGCGGTCCTCGACGATGACCATTTCGTCATCAACGGACAAAAGACGTGGAACACGCTCGGACACCTCGCGAACTGGTGTGAGCTACTCGTGCGCACCGACCCGGACCAGCCGAAACACCGCGGCATCTCGTGCCTGCTCGTGGACATGACCCTTCCCGGCGTTGAGGTTCGTCCACTGGTCACGATCACCGGCGAGAAGGAGTTCAACGAGATCTTCTTCACCGACGTGCGCGTGCCGGTCTCGTCGCTGCTCGGTCCGCTGCACGACGGCTGGCGCGTGGCCATGACGACGCTCGCGTACGAGCGCGGCACCGTCGCCAATCTGCATCTCAGCCTGCGCGCCAAGATCCGGCGGCTGATCGACGATGCAGCGGCCGTCGGGGCGCTCGAGGATCCGGTGAAGCGCCAAGCGCTCGCCGCGCTCTACCTCGAAGGTGAACTGCTCAAGCTGGTGTCTGACCGCGCGATCTCCGGTGCGATTCACGGCCGGGCCATGGGGCCGGAAGGTTCCATCGCCAAGTTGGTCTGGAGCGAGGCCGAGCAACACGTGGGTGAGGTGGCCGGCCAGGTGTTGGGTCCCGATGCCAACACCGGGTTTTGGGGCCGCGATCGCGTCTACATGCGCGCCCTCACGATTGCGGGCGGCACCACCCAAGTCAACAAGAACATCCTCGCCCAACGAGTGCTGGGGTTGCCGCGCGCCTGACGCGCGGCCGTGCGAAACATGCACTTGGTACGAAACTCCACCGTAATGGTGGAATCTCGTGCCACGACTGAGTCGCGAAGCGTGGAACGACGGTTCGATCCAACGACTCACGCGCCGACGCGGTCGTGACGGCAGCAGCGAGCAGATTCGTCACAGCCCGCAGGCCGTCGACGAGGTCGCGCGGCGTCGCACCGTCCATCGCATGGACCTCTCCGAAGGCCGGGTACGCGTCTTGCGCTCTTGACGCAAGGAAGAAGGCATAGGAGAACACGCAGTCGATCGTGTGGTCGGCCGTCTCGAAGCGGGACCATTCCAACATGGCGGCCGGCGACCCCCAATCGGCGTCGGGGACGGCACTCCAGGCACCGATCGAGCGCGTGGCGAGCTCGTTGAAGTGCGTAACAGTGAAGGGACCGTGATTGATTTCGTTCATGACCTCAGCGTGCCAGGACTCGGCGGATCGCGTGGACGCCAGTGACCGACATCGGGCAGAACCCTCGCGGATGGGGCGAAACGCGCAATGATGGGGACGTGATTCATTCGGAACGGAGCCCGCTCGATGCCTGGGACCACTGGGTCGGTGAGTTGGAGCAACGGCCACTCGATCGGGCGACGTACGAAGTCCTCCTCCAGGCCAGGGCGGACCTGAACGACGCGTTGGAGATCTCCGGTCGGGAGCAGGACTGGAAGTCTGCGGACCGCATCGACCACCGATTCCATGTGATCACCCAGCGCGTGGCGGACAGCCCGTACTCGGCGCCCGACCGCGAGGGTTGGTGGTGGAACCGACTTCCGTCGGCCAAGAAGTACCGCGCGTACCTCGACGAGTCCTGACCCGGACCCGGCGCTACACCCGCACCGGAACGCTGCTGTACCCAGCGACGTTGCTCATGTTCACGCGCCGACAACGCGATTCGTCGACTTCAAAGCTCGGCCAGCGATTCGCGATCTCGTCGAATGCGACCCGGCTCTCCAATCGCGCCAACGACGCGCCGAGACACGTATGGATGCCGTGGCCGAAACCGACGTTCAACTTGAGTGGCCGCTCGACGTCGAACCGGTCCGGGTCCGAGTAGGCACGCTCGTCGCGGTTCGCCGCGCCGGTGATCAGGAGTACCGGCTGCTCGGCCGGAATCTTCATCCCGTGCCACTCGGTCTCACTATTGCTCCAGCGACCCTGATATTGCGACGGCGCCCAGTAGCGGAGGATCTCTTCGGTGGCCGGGACGAGCATGGAACGGTCATTGGTGACCTTCCGCCACTGGTCCGGGTGGCGGGCGAACAGCACCGCTCCGTTGCCGATGAGCTTGGTGACGGTCTCGCTGCCTGCGCCGGCAAGCAGGAGCCCAAACCCGGCAACCTCTTCGTCACTGAGCCCGGTAGCAATGAGTCCCGACAGCATGTCGTCGGCCGGTCGCTTGCGCTTCTCCCCCGCCAGCCGGTGGATGTAAATCCCGATGTTCAACGCAGCCTCGATGCCCGCGGCGGTGGGCTTCGGGTTCCCCGGCTCGCGAGTCAGCATCCTGTCGGTCCAGTGCCGGATCTGCTGGCGGTCGGCTTCCGGGACGCCGAGGATCACCGAGATCACCTCGACCGGGAACGGCCCGGAGAAATCGGCGACGATGTCGAACTCCTCACCGTCGAGCGGGTCCAAGTACTTCCGCACGAGGTCCCGGATCATCGGTTCGAGGTCAGCGACGGCCTTGGGCGTGAACACCCGGCTCACCAGGTTGCGCATCCGGTCGTGGTCGGGCGGATCCATGAAGATGATCGATCCCTGTGCGGCCTTCAACAGATCCGACGTTCCGGGTTCGGTGAGCATGTCGATCGTGATGCCCTGAGTGCTCGTGAACGTGCGCCAGTCGCGATGCGCGGCGGCGACATCCTCGTAGCGGGACAGCGCGTAGAAGCCGTAGTGGTCATTGCGGTAGACGGGCGCTTCATCACGCAGACGCCGGTAGACCTCGTAGGGGTCGTTGAAGAAGACGTCGGAGTACGGATCGAAATCGAGAGGCTCAGTCATGTTGTCCGTTCTCGGCCCTGCGGGCCGGGCCACTCGGGCCCCGTTCGGCGGCCGCGACTTCGGTGCTCGTGTGTCTGCGCCTCACTCATGCGACCACCAGATTGACACCTTTGCGCGACGGGTGTGGGCGCAACGTCACCGGACGACCGGTCCACTCGGTCTCCATGGCCTCGGCGAGCAGGTCAGCCGCCTCGATACGCGCGTACACGCGGACCTCAGGGATGTCGCAGACGGCGAGACCCCACTCGGGAATCCCGTCGCGACCATGGACGACGGTATGGGTCGCAACGGTCGCTGCTCCCGCGAATCGCTCGACGATCGGCACTCGTGCGGGATCCGGGGCCTCAGTCGGAATCAGTCCTCGTGCCGGGGCCGTGGGTGGCGCCGTCGAATACACGCACGCGACGTGTTTGGTCATGTGCATGCCCACCCCGGTCACGAGCCCGTAGGACCCGGGATCGTTCCGCAGCACGCGGGTCATCTGGGCGATAGCGTGACTCAGATAGTTACTCGCCGCCCCTCCGTGGTACGGGAGGCCGCCGGTGACGGTCAGCGGCCGAGGATCGTCGAGCGCGATCCCGAGGGTGCGGCGCATGAAGTTGACCGACGACCCGAAGCACGAATACAGGTCCAGATGGGCGAGGTCGTCGGCGCCGATCCCGGCCGTTCCCATCGTGTCCGCGATCACCGTTGACATCCCTGGCGACGACGCCAGGTCCAGGTGCTCGGCGACGTAGATCGGATCGGTCGCGTACTGCCAACCTTGAGGGTAGACGCGCCGGTCTCGCGGAATCCCGAGCCCGTTGGCGGTTTCTTCCGCCACGACGAACACCGCCGCCGCCATATCGACGTCCATGATCGAGATCATGAACTTGGTGTACGGCGACGCGAGCAGGCGGTTGTTCGGGGTCGGGGTGATGATCACGTCGGCGCTGCGCTCAATCGGGAACCACGCTTCCGGATTCGCCGCGGCCACCTGTGTGAAGCGGTGCCACTGCTCCCCCAACTCGCGCCGGTACGCGTCGAGTCCCGTGCCAAGCCGACCGCGCCGCGCATTGTCGAAGAGGGCGAACGTGAGCCACGCTTGGAACACGTCGTGCGCGATCTCGGCCGGGTGGAACGGCGCCTCCCACGGGAACTCCGGCTTGGTGTCCGGCTTGAACGAATACGGAAACCGCTCGCCCCGCCTCTTGTAGCGGCGCTGCGTGTCCAGGGCTTCGGCTCCGACGACCAGAGCGACGTCGAGTTCGCCGCGCGCGATACGGGCCGCCTGCTCCTGCACCAGCACTTGCGGTGTGGTTCCCCCGATGCCGGAGTACTGGCGTCGGCGCGGCGACACGCCGAGCCGCTCACACAACCGAGCCACGGGGTCGTCGTACTGACAGGTCTGGCAATACACGACGTCGAGCGCGTCGAGCCGGGGGAGTAACGAGACACCGCTGTCGGCCTCTGCGGTTCGAGCCACGGTCTCCCACATCGCGAGCGGTTCCGGCGCACCGTTCTCCCCCGTGTCCGCCGGATGCCAGGTCCGGGAACCGACGCCGACGATGCACGGTGTGCGCGGATCGACGCTCATGTCAGGTCGCCAGTCCCGTCACTTGCCCTGCCACACCGGCGGCCGCTTCTCCGCGAACGCGCGCGGGCCTTCCTTCGCATCTTCGGTGGCGAAGATGGCCGACGCGATCTTGGACTCGTTCCGGTACGCATCCTTCAGATCCATCCCCAGGCCCTCCCACACACTCTGTTTCGTGGCCTGCACCGCGAGCGGTGCGTTGGCTGTGATGCGTCGTGCGTACGAGTAGGCAGTCTCGAGCAGGGCGTCTTGGGCGACCACCGCATTCAACAGTCCCATCTCGTAGGCCCGAGCGGCGGTCACGAGGTCCGCGCAGAGCAAGAACTCCATGGCGTGCGGAAACGGAATCTGGCGGGGGAGTCTGACCGTCGTTCCGCCTCCGGCAAACAGACCGCGCTTCGGTTCCATCACCGCGAACTGGGCCTCGGTGCACGCCACCCGGATGTCGGCACCGCCCAACATCTCCATTCCTCCGGCCGTACAAAAACCATTGACCGCCGCGATGATCGGCTTCCAGATCTTCGCCCCGCGCAACACGGCCCGGGTGCCGTCGTCGAGTCGATACCCGTCGACCTCGGTGAGCCCTTCGCGCTGGATCCGTTCCCCGAGCGCTGTGATGGCCGGGACGTAGGTCTTCAGGTCGGCGCCGGTGAAGAAGGCATCCTCGACACCCGTGATGATCGCAACCCACGCGTCGGTGTCGGCATCGAATCGTTCCCAGGCCTCGCGCAACCACCTGAAATGGTCGAGGTCCGCGGAGTTACGCGCTTCGTGTCGATCGATGGTGATGAGGACGATGTGCTCGTCGTCGAGTTCGTAGTGGATCGCCACGGTTCGCTCCCTTGGGTCGAGCAAACCGTACTCAGCTCGCGATGACTTCGGCCTCGACCGTCGCCGATCGGTTCGACCGCATCCACGTGCGACCGAGCAAACCGAGCGCGACCACCACGGCCAGCCCTAAGAATCCGAGGATCAACTCGTTCGGTGCTTCGAGCAACTTGGCACCCGAGGCAACCAGCACCACGATCAGAATCGGCCGAATGATGTGGTCGGGAGCACGGGAAGAGATCCGGGCGCCGATCAACACGCCGGGGATTGCCCCCAGCATGAGGGCACCGGCGAGCCCGAACTTCACGTCGCCAAAGAAGAAATGTCCGAGCGCGGCCGCACCAACGAGAGGAACCGCTTGCACGAGGTCGGTCCCGACGAGTTGGCCGGCGGCGAGAGACGGATATAGGAGCAAGAGCAAGACGATGATGAGCGAGCCTGACCCGACCGATGTCATGCCGACGATGAGTCCTCCGACCACGCCGATCATCAGAGTTGGCACGGGGCGGACCACGAGCACGTGCTGCGCGCCGGCGACGGCGACGTTGGTGCCGCGGCGACGGTTGATCTCGTGGCGGATGACCATCGATGTGGCGGCCATCAGCAGTGCGATTCCGAGGTAGAGCTTCACGGTGCTCGAGATGTTGTCACCGCCGAGCGCGTTCAGCAGCAGGACGCCGGCGAATGCCGACGGGATCGAGCCGAGACACAGCCATTTGACCAGCTCGTAGTTGACCGTGCCTTCCTTGGCGTGAACGCCGGCTCCGAACGGCTTCATCACCAGGGAGACGACCAGATCGCTCGAGACCGCAGTGACCGGGTCGATGCCGAAGAAGATCACGAGCATCGGCGTCATCAGCGCGCCGCCGCCCATGCCGGTGAGACCGACGACGAAGCCGACGCCGAGACCACCGAGCACTAAGAACCAGTCCACAGAAACCTCCCCAGGCGTTTCGGTTGAGACAACCGCTTCGTCGAATAACACCGAAATGAGTCAACCCGACTAGGTTAGTCGGGAATATCGGGTTGGGCAAGAAACCCGGCAAGGTCGACTACGGTGCCGGGCGTGAAGATCTCGGCCAAGGCTGACTACGCCGTTCGCCTCGCCGCCGAACTCGCGGCCGCACCGCCCAATATCCCGATCACCGGGCCCGCACTCGCCAGCGCGCAGCAGGCTCCCCTGGCATTCTGCGAGAACATTCTCGGCCTGCTTCGCACCGGAGGCATCGTCGCGTCTCGTCGGGGCGCCGAAGGTGGTTACTACCTCGCAGTCCCCCCGACCTCGGTCACCGTCGCGGACGTGATCCGCGCCGTCGACGGGCCACTCGCCGCCGTCCACGGCGATGCACCGGAATCGGTGACCTACCTCGGGCCGGCCGAACGGTTGGCCGATGTTTGGATCGCGCTCCGGGCCAGCTTGCGAGACGTTCTGGAAGGCGTGACGCTCGCCGACCTGGCTGCCGGCAAACTCCCGGCCCGCATCGAGAAGCTCGCCGCTCGCCCCGATTCAAGGACCCGAAGGTGAGCCAGAGCCACCAGCGGAATTCGAAGGTGAGGGACCAAAGTCATGAACGACCATGAACTCGCAGGCGCAATCGCGAGGGCGGCGGGCGAGCTGCTCCTCGACCTGCGCCCGACCATCTCTGATCCCACCGCGCTGAAGGCTGCGGGTGACGCGCAGGCCAACGTGGTCATCCTCGACTGGCTGGCCCGTGCGCGTCCCGATGACGCCGTGCTGTCCGAAGAATCGGCGGACGACTTGGTCCGCCTCGAGCACGATCGAGTGTGGATCGTCGATCCGCTCGACGGCACCCGTGAATACGGCGAGGGCGACCGGGAAGACTGGGCCGTCCACGTCGCCCTGAGTGTTGGCGGCAACGCATGTATTGGAGCGGTGGCGTTGCCGGCGCAAGGAATCGTCTTCGCCACCGGACCTGCACCCGCCCTCGCCGCCCACCCTGGCGGCCCGCCTCGACTCGTGGTGTCGCGCACCCGCCCGCCTGCGATCACCGAGACGCTCCAAGTTGCGCTTGGCGCGGATTTGGTTCCGATGGGCTCAGCAGGAGCCAAGGCGATGGCCATCCTTCAAGGCCGGGCGGACATCTACGCCCACGCCGGTGGCCAGTACCAATGGGACTCGGCGGCGCCGGTCGCGGTTGCCGCAGCTGCCGGCTTGCACGTGTCCCGGCTTGACGGTGCTCCCCTGGTCTACAACGACGCCGAGAAGTCGCTGCCCGACCTGCTGATCTGCCGACCCGAGTACGCCGCAGCTGTCCTCGAAATCACCCAGAACTGATCCGAAACCGCCCGCTGTACACTCTCGCGTTTCGTATGCCCCGGAGGACTTGGTGACCGACACCACCATCTCGCACCTCGACGCGCTCGAGGCCGAGTCGATCCACATCATGCGTGAAGTCGCGGCCGAGTTCGAGCGGCCGGTGCTGCTCTTCTCGGGCGGTAAGGACTCCGCGCTGATGCTCAAGCTCGCCGAAAAGGCCTTCTGGCCGGGTCGGCTTCCGTTCCCGCTCATGCATGTGGACACCGGCCACAACTTCGACGAAGTCCTCGAGTTCCGGGACTCCCGAGCGGCCGAGCTCGGCGTCCCGCTCGTGATCGCGTCGGTGCAGAAGTCGATCGACGAAGGCCGGGTGCACGAGGAGACCGGTCCGAAGGCCAGCCGAAACCGTTTGCAGAGTGTCACGCTGCTCGACGCGATCACCGAGCACGGTTTCGATGCAGTGTTCGGTGGCGGTCGCCGCGACGAAGATAAAGCGCGGGCCAAGGAGCGCGTCTTCAGCTTCCGCGACGACTTCGGCCAGTGGGATCCGAAGAACCAGCGGCCCGAACTTTGGAACCTCTACAACGCTCGCATTCGTAAGGGCGAGCAGATCCGTGTGTTTCCTATCTCGAACTGGACCGAGATGGACGTGTGGCAGTACATCGAACGCGAGAACATCGAATTGCCGTCGATCTACTTCGCCCACAAGCGTCAGGTATTCCGGCGCGACGGCATGCTGCTGGCGCTCACCCGCCATGTGTCGCTGCTCCCGGGCGAGGAACTCGAAGAGACCACCGTCCGGTTCCGCACCGTGGGCGACGCCACTCTCACCGGCGCAGTGGAGTCCACCGCCGCCACCGCCGAGGCAATCATCGTGGAGGTCGCCGCGTCGCGCATCACCGAACGCGGTGCGACACGCGGCGACGACAAGTTCAACGAAGCGGCCATGGAAGACCGGAAGAAAGAGGGCTACTTCTGATGGAGATGCTCCGCTTCGCCACTGCGGGTTCCGTCGACGACGGTAAGAGCACGCTCATCGGCCGTCTCCTGCTGGACTCGAAGCAGATCTTCGAGGACCAGCTCGAGTCCGTCGAGCGCACGTCACGTGAGAAGGGGTTCGACTACACGAACCTTGCGCTGCTCACCGACGGTCTGCGGGCCGAGCGGGAGCAGGGCATCACGATTGATGTTGCCTACCGCTACTTCGCTACTCCGAGCCGCAAGTTCATCATCGCGGACACCCCCGGCCACGTGCAGTACACGCGCAACATGGTCACCGGCGCGTCGACCGCGGACCTGGCGCTTATCCTCGTGGACGCGCGCCACGGTGTGGTCGAACAGTCTCGGCGGCACTCGGTGATCGCATCGTTGCTGTCGGTCAGACACCTCGTCCTGTGCGTCAACAAGATGGACCTCGTCGACTACGACCAGCTCGTCTTCGATCGCATCTCGGAGGACTTCCGGGAGTGGGCCGGCAAGCTCGACATCACCGACCTCACGTTTATCCCGGTCTCCGCGCTGCACGGCGACAACATCACGAGCCACAGCCCAAACATGCCGTGGTACGACGGTCCCACGCTGCTGCACCACCTTGAGCACCTTTACATCGGCTCGGACCGCAACCTCATCGACTCCCGGTTCCCGGTGCAGTACGTGATCCGGCCGATGAGCGACAAGTTCCACGACTACCGCGGCTACGCGGGTCAGGTCGCGGGCGGCACGTTCCGGCCCGGTGACGAAGTGCTCGTGCTTCCATCCGGGCTCACCACCACCATCGAGGGCATCGACTTGTACGGCGAGTCGATCGACGCGGCCATCCCGCCGATGTCGGTCACGCTGCGCCTCGCCGACAACATCGACATCAGTCGCGGCGACATGATCTGTCGACCCAACAACGCGCCGGAGACCACGCAGGAGGTCGACGCGATGATCTGCTGGTTCAGCGAACGGCCGCTTCAGGTGGGCGGCAAGTACGCGATCAAGCACACCACCAAGTCCGCCCGTGCGCTCGTCCGAGACCTGCACTACCGGATGGATGTCAACACACTCTCGCGGGACGAGACGAGTGGGACGCTCGCGATGAACGACATGGGACGCGTCAGCCTGCGAGTGACCGCTCCCCTGTTCGTCGACGAGTACCGCCGGAATCGCACCACCGGATCGTTCATCCTCATCGACGAGGGCACGAACGAGACCGTCGGCGCCGGCATGATCATCGACGCGTGAGCGAGTCAAGCGTGAGCGAGGCGTTGACGAGGATGCACCCACTCACCAACTCGCCGAGCGGGGCGCTAGCGGCCCGGCCCGCAGGGCCATGAGCGGACAAGGCGTCAGTCCGAACGTGGTGTTCCAGGCGGGCACGTTCACGCGCGCCGAACGTGAGGCGGCGACTGGACATGCGGGGTCCACGGTGTGGCTCACGGGGCTGTCGGGTTCGGGCAAGAGCACGGTGGCGATTGCGCTCGAACAGTTGCTGGTCCGTGGCGGCACGCCTGCGTACCTCCTCGACGGCGACAACCTGCGTCACGGTCTGAATGGCGACCTCGGGTTTGACGCCGCGAGCCGCGCCGAGAACGTCCGGCGCGCCGGTGAAGTAGCGCTCCTCTTCGCGGACGCCGGCGTGGTGGCGATCGTGCCGCTGATTTCGCCGTACCGAGCCGACCGAGATCGCGTCCGGGAGCGTCATCAGGAGACGGGCGTTCCCTTCGTCGAAGTGTTCGTCGACACGCCGATCGAGCTCTGCGAGCAACGTGACGTGAAGGGCCTCTACGCCAAGGCCCGCGCCGGCGAGATCAAGGGCTTCACCGGCATCGACGATCCGTACGAGGCTCCGACCGATCCCGACCTCGTGCTCACGCCGGGACCGACGCCGGACGAGGCTGCGGCCGCCGTCGCCACGCTTCTGTCGCACTGACGCGGCTTCATCGCCGCAGAGCACGCCGACTTCTGCGCGCTTTGGAGCATTCACCGCCCCCAAAGCGCGCGAAAGTCGGAGGAGAGAAAGCCCCACTACCGCGACTTTTTGGCTCTGAGTGGGCCAAAACACAACCCCACAACCAAAAAGTCGCGGATTAGGTGGAGCGGATCCAGTCGACGTAGGCAGCGAGGCCGTCGGCGACCGAGACCCTCGGCGCCCAGCCCAGGATCGTGCGGGCGGCGGTGGCATCGGCGCAGGAGCGGTGGACGTCCCCCGGTCGGGACTCCACGAACACCGGGTCCGGGGTCACGCCGAGACGGGCACCGAGACCGTCGAGGAGTTCCAGCAGTGTGGTCCCCTCCCCTGGCGCAATGTTGAACGCCTGCCCGCTGGCCTGATCGGCCGGTGCCGAAGCCGCTGCCAGGTTGGCGGCCACGACATCGGTGACGTAGGTGAAGTCCCGACTCTGTGTGCCGTCACCGTGGACGACTGGCGACTCCCCCGCCAACATCGCGGCCGCGAACAACGGGATCACCGCGGCGTAGGTGGAATCCGGCCGTTGGCGGGGTCCGAAGACGTTGAAGTACCGCAGCACCACGGTCTCGAGGTCATATAGGTCCGAGAACACCCGGGTGTACCAGTCGCCGGTGAGCTTGGTCACTGCGTATGGCGAGCGCGGCCGCAAGGGAGCGGATTCGGGCGTCGGCACGATCTCGGCGCCGCCGTACACGCTGCTTGACGAAGCGAACACCACCCGACGGGCTCCGGCGTCCCGGGCGAGAGTGAGGACATTCAGGGTCCCGTTCACGTTCGCGTCGTTGGACGCTCGAGGATCGGCGACCGAACGCGCCACCGCGCCCAGCGCACCGAGGTGGAACACCACCTCGATGTCTTCGACCGCACGGGCGACGGCGTCTGCATCCGCCACCGATCCGTCGACGAACTCGACGTCCGGGTGCAGGTTCTCGCGGCGGCCAGTTGCGAGGTTGTCGAGGACCCGGACCCGATCACCCCGATCGAGGAGAGCGTCCGCAAGGTGAGATCCGATGAAGCCAGCGCCGCCGGTGACAAGTGAGTGCATGAGCGGCGGACCCTAATGGGGGTCGACCGCTTCGCTCTTGCGGGTGAGGATGGTCTCCGAGCCACCGGCCGGTCAGCACTCCTGGTCCCAGGGCTTCGAGCCCTACCGCTAGATCGTGCGCCGGCCGGTTGGTGAGGTCGACCTTGGATGG
>JANYJV010000055.1 GCA_025361725.1 Acidimicrobiia bacterium
TCACGGTGAGGCAGGAGTGTGAGGCTCAACGCTGACCGATCCGGGACGCCTCCCGGGCTGCTCGCCTCCACTCGTTCCTCGCTACGGCTCGGGTAACTCAAGAGCCTGCGGCCGAGCGGTCAAGCCGCGGTCGGGTCTCAACCCCTGTAGAGCGATTCGATTTCGTTCGCGTATTTGGCGTGGATGCCGCGGCGTTTGAGTTTACTGGTGGGGGTGAGCTCTTCGGAGTCGGGCATCCATTCCTCGTGGAGCACGCTGACCTTCTTGACCGCTTCGGCGTGATTGAACGCATGCATCGCTTCGGCGACCTCGCGGTCCACTTCGGCCTGCACCTCTGGCTCGTCGGCGAGGTCCACGAGCGTGGTTGCGTCGATGCCATGCGCCTTCGCCCACACCGGCGCGACCTCACCGTCGAGCACGACGAGCGCGCTCATGAACGGACGTTGATCGCCGATCACACACGCCTGGCCGATCAGCGGCTGCGCCTTCAGCGCCGATTCCAGGTTTGCCGGAGACACGTTCTTCCCACCAGCAGTGATGATGAGTTCCTTCTTGCGATCGACGATCTTGAGGTAACCCTCTGCGTCGAGGACTCCGATGTCGCCGGAGTGGAGCCAACCGTCGGCATCGAGAGCTTCGGCAGTCTTCTCCGGATCGTTGAGATAACCCCGGAAGACGTGCCCGCCGCGGGTGATGACCTCACCGTCTTCGGCGAGCTCAACTTCCGCACCGGGCACCGCGCGGCCGACGGTACCTGCCCGCACTGCGAACGGATCCCAGGTCATCAGGCCACAGGTCTCGCTCATTCCGTAGACCTCGGACAGCGGGATGCCGAGCGCGCGGAAGAAGTCGAAGATCTCGACGGCAAGAGGCGCCGCACCGCTGATTGCGGCGATGCACTGGTCGAGTCCCAGCGCCTCACGCACGGCACCAAGCGCGCCATCCGCGCGGGCGTACGCTTCAACGAGCGCCTCCGGGAGTTCTTCGCCCCGAGCGCGACAGTCGGCGGCTTGGAGTCCGACGGCCAGCGCGGCCTCGAGCTGCGCCATGCGTTCTGGGTCGGTGCCGGCCATAGCCATGACCCCGGCGTGGATCTTCTCCCAGACGCGCGGGACCGCGAAGAACACTTCTGGTCGAACGTCAGGGAGGTACTGCGCGACCTTGCCCGGTTCGGCGCACGTCGACACCTCGTACCCGAACGCCACGCCGAGATAGTGCGAGACGTTCCGCTCGGCGATATGGGCCATCGGCAGATACGACACGAGGCGCGCACCTTCGACGTCGACGTCGCTCAACGTCTCGCGCAAACACTTCACGGCCCACGCCACGTTGGCATGGTCGATCATCACGCCTTTGGGCGGGCCGGTCGTGCCCGACGTGTAGATCACCGTTGCCAGATCGGAAGGTTGCGCAGTCACGGCGAGATCGTCGAGATCTCCTGCGTCGCCGGCCAAGAGCTCCGCCCACGTGTGCACGCCGGGAGGACCGTCGGCCGGGGGTTCCAACACGACGAGTTCGCGCAGGTGCGGGAGGTCCGGCCGGACCGCCAGGACGCGCCCGAGAAAGGTCTCATCCTCCACGATCGCGACCGTCGCTCCGCAGTGACCTACCAGATACTGGATCTGCTCTTCGGAGGAGGAGTTGTAGATGGAGATCGGCGTCGCCCCGAGCAGCACCACGGCGATATCTGCGATATGGAACTCCGGGCGATTCCGCATCATCAGCACCACTCGGTCACCGCGCGTGACGCCCAGAGTGGCGAGGCCGCCGGCCAGTCGGCAGGCCCGGTCGGCGTATTCGGCGTACGTCATCTCGTCCCAGCCGTCACCGACTTTCACGCGGAGCGCGACCTGATCCGGCAGTGCGCGCACAGTGTCCCGAAACAGCGTCGCGACAGTCTGCCCAGCCGTCGCGGCGTCGATCTGAGCATTGGTCCAGTGCGGCATTGCGTCCCCCGTTTTCCCTGGTAAAGGGCACAATGTGTAGCCCACAACCGGGAAGGAATCCAGCGGCTTCCCCACGTGGCTGTGGAAAACGTTCGTTGCCCGGTGGACAACCTGGCGACTCCTGTGGAAAGCGTCCCCCGCCTCTCATTGCGCTGCGGGAGTCCAGAAACTGGGAAGTGACGGAGCGTGAGAACACCGTCGACCGGTTTCGTTGTCCACACCCTCATCCCCAAGACGCGCCGCCCTGTCCACAACCTTGTCCACAACCGATGCTTGGCGATCGTCGCGCGATCCGTCACACTTCCAAACGCAGCCTGTCCGGGGAGTCGTTGGGGCCCGCGTCCACGCGCGGTTCTCTACGCCGACGCTCCCCGGGTGGACTGGGACCCCACTTCGGCTCGTCCGGCACTTCTGCTCGTCCGCCATTTCGGCTCGTCCGCTCCGTGGTCGAAAAGCGCGTGCCCGGCGGGACCCTCCCGAGCTGAAAGACCCCGGGTCAGGGCTTGGTGCTCTCGCCGAGTACCGCATCGGTGTCCGCGCCGAGGGCTCGGCCGGCGAAGCGGACCTCGCCCGGCGTGCGCGAGAAGCGAGCGATCAAGCCGGGCATCGTGATGCCGTCGACGTCGATGAGGGACTCACGTTCGACCACGTGCGGGTCTCGAGCGACCTCGGCGACCGTGTACACCGGCGCGATCGCGGCTTCGGCAACCTCGAACGCTTCGATCACCTCGGGCGCGGTGCGTGCGCCGATCCAGGCCCGCACGATCTCGTCGAGTTCGTCGCGGTGGGCGACCCGGCCTTCGAAACTGGTGAAGCGTTCGTCGTCGCCCACTCCGAGCAGTCGCATGAGGCGGCGAGCGACGGTCTCGGCCGACGCCGACACCGCAACCCACTTGCCGTCGGCGCAGCGGTAAATACCACGCGGCACCGAGTACGGAATCCCACTCCCGAGGCGGGGCTGCTCGTATCCCAGATGCGCCGATGCGCTGTGGAGTGGACCCATCAACGACAACATCGTGTCGAGCAGGTTGACGTCGATCACTTGGCCTTCGCCGGTGCGATCGCGATGGCGGAGCGCGGCGAGGATCGCGAACGCACCGACAATCGCGGTGACTTCATCGGTGAGCGCGATCGGCGGTGGGAGCGGCGCGCCGTCGGGCTCACCGTTGATGGACGCGAAGCCACTCATTGCTTCGGCCATCGTCGCGAAGCCGGGCCGTTGCGCGTACGGACCGGTCTGGCCGAAGCCAGTGACCCGCAGAATTACCAGGCCCGGATTGCGTGCCAGCAGATCGTCGGGCGCGAACCCGAGGCGCTCGAGCGACCCGGGCCGGAGATTCTCAACCAGCACGTCGGCATCGCGAAGGAGATCGCGGAGGTGCGTGGCGCCGTCATGGGTCTTGAGGTCGAGCACGATCGCCCGCTTGCCGCGCGCCACCAGCTTCCACATGTACGAATCGCCGTCCGCCGGGTCGCGCCAACCCATCCGTCGGGTTCCGTCACCGCCGGGCGCTTCGACCTTGACGACGTCGGCACCAAAATCGGCGAGATACCGGGCAGCACCGGGACCAGCGATGACCGTCGCGATGTCGATGACCTTGATGCCGTCCAGCGCTTGCACCGGGCTCAGGATAGGGAGCTACCGTCCCCGGTCGATGAAGGTGCTCCACGGTCCCGCCATTCTCGACTCGCCCGCGCGCGTACGAGCCGCGTCCCGTTCGCCCTTTCGTCTCGCGGCCGTGCAACACGCATGGCATGCGAACACTCTGCAGCACCGAGACGCGTTGGCCGAAGGCGTGAGGCTCGCTTCCGCAGACGGTGCCCAGCTCGTGTGTCTGCACGAGCTCACGCTGTCGCCGTATTTCGCGATCACCGAGACGCCTTCGGTGCCGGTGATCGCCGAGGTATTGCCCGGTGGACCAACCCACGAGTTCGCCGCCGACCTGGCGCGATCGTTCTCGATCCCGGTTCACGCGTCGCTGTACGAAGCCGCACCCGACGGCGGACTCGGGTTCAACACCGCGATCGTCGTAGCGCCGGATGGATCGCTGTTGGCGCGGACGCGCAAACTCCATATTCCGGTGACGGCGGGCTACTACGAAGATCGGTACTTCCGTCCGGGTGACACGGGCCATCCCGTTGTCGAACTCGCGGGTGCGCGGTTCGGCTTCCCGACCTGTTGGGACCAGTGGTTCCCCGAAGTTGCGCGTGAGTACTCGCGCGCCGGCGCCGAGGTGTTGGTGTACCCGACCGCGATCGGCTCGGAGCCCGATCATCCGGGCTTCGACACGCAGCCCCTCTGGGAACACGTGATCCGCGGGAACGGCATCACGAACGGGACCTTCATGGTGGCGGTCAACCGGATCGGCACCGAAACCGCGGGCAACACGTCGATCACGTTCTACGGATCGTCGTTCATCTCCGACCCGTACGGCCGCGTACTCGTCCAGGCGCCGCGCGAAGAACCGGCCGTGCTGATCGCCGACCTCGACCTGGACCAGCGCACCGACTGGCTCGACCTCTTCCCCTTCCTCACCACGTGATCCTCCCTTCTGGTGCGAGTTGCGGGGAGGGTTAGAAGGGGTGGGTGAAGCAGCGGTGGTCGAGGGGGCCGCGCGAATAGTCGGGGTAGAGGCCGCCGTAGAGGTAGCGGGTGCGTTCGGACCAGGACATCGCATCGGGACTCGTGAGCCGGCGGACCACCTGGGTGTAGCCACCTTCGTACACCTGATACTCCGCCCACACCCCGAGGTACTCCTTGACCGCGCCGATCTCCACGAACGGAACGTGGCGCGATTCCTCGAACCGACGGATCCGGTTCCGATGGGTGTGTCCCGCGAAGTAGCCGACGATGTTGTCGCGATGCCCGACGACCGCCGCGAACGCTTCGCTGCTGTCCGGGTCGATGCCGAAGTAGTTCGCCGATCGTTCCGGTGCTCGCAGATCCCAAATCTGGTGGTGGCCGAAGACGAACACCGGGCCTGTAGTCGCAGCCGCGGTCTCGTCGATCCACGCGATCTGATCGGCCGTGATCTGACCACCAGCTTCGGTCGGTCGGACCGTGTCGATGACCGCGAGCGTCACACCGTTCACCTCGACGACATAGGGCGCGCCTTGCAAGGCCATGGTCGGATCCAACATCGCGTCGTGGTTGCCGCGCACGTGGTGCAGCCGATCCCCGAGCGGCGCGTAGGTTTCGAGAAAGAGCTGATACTCGGCCTCGCTGCCGACGCACGTCAGGTCGCCCTTCGCCACTACCACGTCCGGCGCGCGACCCGAAATCGCGGCGACGGCCGCGCGGTTCATCGTGACCGGATACGGATCCTCACCCGGTTCGGCGCGCACCCATGGTCCGAGTTCCTCCTCGGGAATCGTGTGGATCATGCCGCACACGGTTTCGCCGAAGTGCACATCGTTGACCGTCGCGATGGTGGCAACCAAGGCACCCGACGGTCGATCCAATGTGCGCAGCCTCGGCGGCAATTGCTCGGTCGGTGCCGCAAGTCCTTCGATCTCGAGTTCGTAGTGGGTCCCGGCCCGCAGGCCCTCGAAATCGGCGACGTGGAACGGGCCTGTCGTGACGACTTCCTGGTCGCCGAGGCGCGTCGTGACCGAATCCGCACCGGCGCTCACGAACGTAATCGTCGCGACATCCGTGGCGACGGTGACCACTTCACCGTCGACAATCGGCGTACTCACGCGCGTGCTCGGCGCCCGATCCGGCCCGACAACCGCCACTCGCCGCGGCTCAACCCACGTCGACGAGCGGCGAGGCGAGACGCGTGAATCCAACGCGACGCATCCCCCGTCTCGGATGCTGCGCTCCGCCCCGATGCCAACACCAGGGTGAGCGCAGCGATGATGGCGGCCACTTCCTCGTCGGTTGCGTTCGCGTCGATGACCCGCAGCGCCGGACGAGTTGCCGGATCACTCACAGCGGCACGTTCCCGTGCTTGCGCGCCGGCATCTGCTCTTTCTTGGTGCTCAGCATCTCGAGCGCGTCCACGAGCACGCGGCGCGTGTCCCGTGGATCAATGACGTCGTCCACGTAGCCGCGCTCGGCCGCGTTGTACGGGTTCGCGAAACGCTCCCGATACTCCTCATCCCACTCGGCCTTGCGCGCCACCGGGTCCGGAGCACTCGCCAACTCTCGCCGCAGCAAAATGTTTGCCGCGCCGTTCGCGTCCATCACTGCGATCTCGGCCGACGGCCACGCGTACGCAAGGTCGGCGCCGATCGATTTCGAGTTCATGACCACGAACGCGCCGCCATACCCCTTGCGAGTGATGATCTGGATACGCGGGACCGTCGCTTCGCAGTACGCGTAGAGCAACTTGGCGCCGTGACGGATGATGCCGTCGTACTCCTGGGTCGTGCCGGGCAAGAACCCGGGCACGTCGACGAACGTGACGAGCGGAACGTTGAACGCATCACACGTGCGGACGAACCTTGCTGCCTTCTCCGACGCCTCGATGTCCAGACACCCGGCGAGAATCTTCGGTTGGTTGCCGACGATGCCGACGACCCGCCCGTTGACCCGCGCGAAGCCACACACGATGTTCATGGCCCACAGCGCGTTGACCTCGAAGAACTCGCCGTCGTCCACGACCTCGGCGATGACCTGCTTCATGTCGTACGGCTTGTTGGGCGCGTCCGGCATGATGTCGATGATGCCGTCGCACGCGCGGTCCGGAGCGTCCTCGGGTTCGTAGTACGGCGCGTCTTCGAGGTTGTTCGCAGGAAGGAACGAGAGCAGGTAGCGAACCTGTTCGAGACAGGTCGCTTCGTCGTCGAACACGAAGTTGGCCACTCCGGACTTCTGCGCGTGCGTCATCGCGCCGCCGAGTTCTTCCTGCGTGACGTCTTCGCCAGTGGCGGCCTTCACCACATCCGGACCGGTGATGAACATGTGCGAGGTGCCCTTGACCATGAACACGAAGTCGGTCATCGCGGGCGAGTACACCGCGCCGCCCGCGCACGGGCCGAGGATCACACTGATCTGCGGGATCACGCCGGATGCGCTCACATTGCGTTGAAAGATCTTGCCGTAGCTCGCGAGCGAGACGACGCCCTCTTGGATCCGAGCGCCGGCGCCGTCGTTGAGACCGACGAACGGAGCACCGGTACTTGCCGCCAGATCCATCACCTTGTGGATCTTCTCGGCGAACACCTCGCCGAGCGCACCACCGAACAGCGTGAAGTCCTGTGCGAACAGGAAGATCTTGCGGCCGTCGACGGTGCCCCAACCGGTGATGACACCGTCGGTCAACGGCCGGGTGTTCTCGATCCCGAAGCCGTGCGCGCGGTGGCGGGCGAGCATGTCGAGTTCGTGGAACGAACCCGGGTCCACGAGGAGATCGATGCGCTCACGGGCGGTGAGCTTGCCGCGGGCGTGCTGACGCTCGATGGACTCCGGTGTCCCGGCGTGCAACGCCTGCTCTCGCCGCTCAGCGAGCTGCGCGATGTGTTCTTGGATTGGGTGCGCGACGGGTGCGATGGGTTCCTGAGCAGCCATAAGCCGGACACGATACGCCGCACGCCCGGCGCACTCCTGAGCGAGTGTCTCCGACGGACCCCGCGCTACTCCTGGACGAGTTCGATCAGCGTGCCGAACGCGCCCTTGGGATGGACGAACGCCACCGTCGTACCGCGGCTGCCCGGACGGGGAACCTCGTCGATCACCCGATGACCTGCGGCCTTCACTCGCTCGAGCGCCTCCGAACAATCCGAGACTCGATACCCGATGTGATGGATGCCCTCACCCTTGGTCGCCAGGTACTTCGCCACCGGCGAGTCGTCCCGGATCGGGGTGAGGAGCTGCACGTACGAGTCCGCCACCTTGAGCAGGGCCTCTTCGACGCCGTCCTTCTCGATCACCTCGCGGTGATCGACCGAGCAACCGAACGTCTCCTCGTAGTACGTGATCGCGGCTTCGAGGTCCGCAACGGCGATGGCGACATGATCGATCTCGGTGAGCTGCATGCCGGGATCGTACCGAGCCGTCTCGCTCTCTACGACACCGACTTCACGTTGACCACGAACCACAACGCTTCGTCAGGGCCGATGTCCGCGCCCTGACCCGACGGTCCGTATGCGAGATCGCTCGGTATGCCGAGGAGGCGAGAACCGCCGGCCTTCATCCCGACGAGACCTTGGGACCAACCCTTGATCACGCCGCTCAGGGGGAAGGTAGCCGGCTGCCCGCTGGCGTAGGACGAGTCAAAAATCTTGCCGGTCGAGCAGGCCACTCCGATGTAATCGACGGTCACGGTGGAACTCGCCACAACATCCGCTCCGGTGCCGGGCGTCAGGTCCTCCGCGATCAACGTCGTTGGTGCAGGACCGACCTTGACGGGCACCGCGGGTGCGCCCTTCGGCAACGGATCCGCGAGCGCGACACACGGCTTCTGCGTCGCCGATTGGGCGAACGGCACGGTCGTCGTCGTGGTCGGGGCGCCCGGGACTTCGGGTCCGGACTTCCCACCGGAGCCCGTGCTGACCTTCGTTGCGGACGACCCGCTGCTCCCGCAGGCAGCCAGCGCTACCAACAGGCTCGGAACGAACACGGACGCGACCAACCGGCGGGACAGCTTCGACATGGGCAAGACCGTACCGGGTCGACTCAG
>JANYJV010000110.1 GCA_025361725.1 Acidimicrobiia bacterium
CGAGGGTGTCCAGGTCAGGGTTCATGCGCTGCGTCCTTCGGGATCAGGGTCTGTTGAAGCCCCCTGATCGTGGACACCCTCGTTACCTATCTGGTGGATACTCGCGCGGAGCGCGCGAATCCCTTGGAACTACTCATCTAGGTCCGCAACAACGGGGTTCTCCTACAACGCCCCACGGTCTGAGCACCGAGACACCGGACCGCTCGAGTGGATGGGAATGGGGATTCCCTCGTCCACTCGAGCGCCGGCGTCATCCTTTTGGCACGGTCGCTCACAACGGGAATCGCGGTGCCAGCCCCGCACCGGTCACGATCTCTTTCGCAACTGCGCCGAGCGCCGACGCCACCGCGTCCGGGATGACCGACCGAGCATCGGCAACTGCGAACGTCGTCTCCATCAACCCCGAGTCACCGAAGGCCCAGTGCGCGCCGGCCTTCTTGAGGACCTGTTGCATCGCGCGGTTCTCGTGCAACGTCTCGGCATGAAAGCGATCTATTTCGGCGTACGTTGCGGCGACGGCGAGCGCACCGAGCAACAAGGTGCCGAGCCCACTCCCCCGTAAATCATCACGGACGCCGAACGCCACCTCCGCCGTGTTCGGATCTTCTCGCAGCCGGATGTAGCGGCCGATGGCCACGCCCTCGAGCGTTTCGGCGCGAGCGACCACCCAGGCGAAATGTCTCAGGTAGTCGACGTGCGTCAGGTAGTCGACGATGGCATTGCTCGGCATACCTCCCGAGAAGAACCGGCTGTAAATCCACTCTTGGGGTTGACTGCGGATCGCGGCCGCGACTTGGTCGTGGTCATGGGCCAATATCGGGCGGAGGACGATCGCTGGTTCATGCCCGAGGTCCACCGGAACCGTCGTCGCAATCTCGGCCAGCCGGCGCGCCGCCAACGCTCGCAGCTGTCCGATCACCCCAGGAATCGCGAGCAGCGCGTCAAAGGATCTGCGTCCACCGATCGCCACCCGCACTGGCGAGGCGGCCACCACGCTGGCTCGCCGCGGCTCACCGGTGATCGCCGAGAGTTCTCCCAGGATCGCGCCACGCTCAGCCCTACCGAGATCCGTGACGACCGCGCCCAGCGTGCGGTGAATCGCAACCGCTCCGTCGAGCACGATCATGAACGTGGTACCGCGTTCACCTTGACGGAGCAGGACCTCACCGGCGCCGTAGTCGCGGGAGCTGAGCAGTTCCGTCAGCGGTCCGAGCCGTGCGGTCTCGACTCCGTCGAACAGATCGAGACTCGCAAGCTCTCCTCCGGCGACGGAAATTCGTTCTGGCACCCGCTCATCCTGACCCGCCGGCACCGTTCCACGTGCGACCCATCGGCGACGCCTGGGTCAGAATGCATCCCGTGACCGACTACACGCCACCACTCACCGACATCGAGTTCGTTCTCGAACAGTGCGGAATCGCAGACATCATCTCGCTTCCGGATTTCGAGCACGTCGACGCAGACTCGATCCCCGACTTGCTCTCCGAGGCCGGCCGCTTCTTCGCCGAGACCATTGCGCCACTCAACGTGATCGGCGACCAGGTCGGCAGTGTCCACAACGCCGACAACACGGTCACGACGCCACCGGGTTTCGTTGCGGCCTACCAGCAGTACGTCGATGCGGGATGGGGGGCAGTGTCCGGGTCGCCCGAGTACGACGGCGGCGGGTTTCCGTTCCTCGTCGGCGTGGTCTTCGAAGAGTTGGTGTCCACTGCAAACCTCGCGTTCAGCATGTGCCCGTTGTTGTCCCAGGGTGCTTCTCGTTTGCTCGAGGCGCACGGCTCGGACGAACTCAAGGCCACGTACATGCCGAAGATGATTACCGGCGAGTGGACCGGCACGATGTGTCTCACCGAACCCGACGCCGGCTCGGACCTCGGAGTCATCCGCACCAAGGCGTTGCCCCAGCCGGACGGCACCTACCGGCTCACCGGCACCAAGATTTTCATCACCTACGGCGAACACGACTTCTCCGACCAGATCGTGCATCTCGTGTTGGCGCGCACGCCTGATGCGCCGGCCGGCACCAAAGGCATCTCGTGTTTCGTCGTCCCGAAATTCCTGGTGAATGCCGACGGTTCGCTCGGCACCCGCAACGACGCCGTGTGCGTCTCGATCGAACACAAGATGGGCATCAAGGCCAGTCCCACGTGCGTGATGTCCTTCGGCGAGAATGGTGCCGGCGCAGTCGGCGAACTCGTCGGCGAGTTGAACAACGGGCTCATTGCCATGTTCACGATGATGAACCACGCGCGTATCGGCGTCGCCGTCGAAGGGCTCGCCCTCGCCGAGCGCGCCTACCAGCAGGCACATGAGTACGCGACGGTCCGTCAGCAAGGACGGGCAACGGACACCCCTCGCGGTGAACGGGCCACGATCATCGAACACCCTGACGTCCGCCGAATGTTGTTGACCATGGAGTCTTCCATTCAGGCGATGCGCCGACTCATCTACGCCACTGCCGCAGCCTTGGACCTCAGCGAGCATCACCCCGATGCCGACGTTCGCGCCCGCAACGAAGAGATCGCCGCCATCTTCACGCCGCTCGCCAAGGCGTGGTCCACCGACGTTGGCTTCGAGGTCACGTCGATCGGCGTACAGATTCACGGCGGCATGGGCTTCATCGAGGAGACCGGCGCCGCCCAGCACCTGCGCGATGCGCGCATTGCGATGATCTACGAAGGCACCAACGGCATTCAGGCCATGGACCTCATCGGTCGCAAACTCGGCCTGCGCGGTGGTGCCGCGGTGATGGAACACTTTACTCGAATCGAAGCCGACGTTGCTGCGATCACCGACCCGGACCTGGCCGCGACGGGTGCCGCACTGAGCGCTGCGCTGGCCGCGACGAGGGAAGCGACGATGTATCTCGCCGGTGCCACCGACGTCAACGATGCGCTGGCGGGAGCAACCCCGTACCTGCGGCTGCTCTCCATGCTGACTGCCGGCCACCTGATGCTGCGGTCCGCGACCCTGGCGAGCGGCACCGATCGCGCAGCTGCTCAGAAGCGGACGACGCGATTCTTCTGCGAGCAGTTGTTACCGACTGGCACCGCGCTGGTCCCGGCGATCACCGCGGGCTCAGCCGCACTTGCACTCGAGTAAGGGCTCCGGGGGCGAGGCTCGAACTCGCGACAAACGGCTTAACAGGCCGTCGCTCTACCAACTGAGCTACCCCGGAATGGACTGCGAGGATAGCAAAGCGCGCTGCAACCCCATGATCCCGCGATGGGTCTTCGAGCACGAGTAGACCACGTAGACGCAACCGAGTTCATGCTTGTTCGTCCGGATGGACGGATCAGCGACGGCGCGGTACGGCTGGTTGAATTGCGAGCGTGGCACACCGACGATTTTCGCCCAGTGCTCCTCCGCGGCGTCGAGATCCAGTCCCTGGTGGAGGTACACCCGCACTCGAACCCGTGATTCATCGATTTCGAAGAAGTGTCGGAGCCACGAGCAGAAAAACGACACCATCTCCGAGTTGGTGTTGGCAAAGTTGACCGAACCGTCCTTCTTCGCGCCCTCCCCCGCGTAGAGAGCGACACCCGCAGCCAAGAATGCCGCTTCGGACAAGACGCTGATCTGCTCCCTCCCCCACTGATTCATCTCTTCGATCTGGGCGAGCTTGGCGAGGCGGAGCGAGCTGGGGTTGCGAAAGATCGGGCGGTGCCGGGGTTTGGGCTCGAACCAAACGTCTCGCACCCAGACCGAGACCGACGATCGCGACACGTTGAGTTCGGTCGCGATCTCGGCCAAGGTCCACGACGCGGCTCGTAGCGTGCGCGCCCGTTCCTTCTCGACCGTCTTGCCCCGGTATCCCACAGCAAGGGACCTTACACGAACAAATGTTCGTTTTCCACCGCTCGACATCGAGACCCTGCGGCGCGCTAGGAAGGGGCCATGAAGTTTCGCATCGGCCTCGTGCTCGGTTTCGGTCTCGGCTACTACCTCGGCGCGCGCGCCGGGCGTTCCCGCTACGAACAGATGCACCGTCGACTCGAACGGCTCCGAGACAGCCGACTGTTCGAACGGATGCAAGCGGCCGTCGAGCTCGGCGTCGAACGCTTCCGCCCCGAAGATGTGCCGGACCTCCACCTGGTGCCGACGGTCGACGTCACCGTCGGCTGAGCCACTCCTCGTTCGAGGTCACGCTTCTTCGAGGTAGTCCCGCAATCGATTCGATCGCGTCGGGTGACGCAACTTTGCGAGCGTCTTCGATTCGATCTGACGAATGCGCTCGCGCGTGACCTTGAACTCACGTCCCACTTCTTCCAGCGTCCGCACCTGACCGTCGTCAAGACCGAAGCGCATCCGCACCACCGCGCGCTCGCGCTCGTTCAGTTCTTCGAGCGCCTCTTCGACCGCTTCGGTGAGCAGGGCACGCGTCGCCGCAGCTGCCGGGGCCGTCGCGTTCGGGTCCTCCACGAAGTCACCGAGTGACGAATCCTCTTCGGACCCCACCGGCGCTTCCAGCGACACGGGCTCTTGCCCCAACCGCTGCACTTCGCGCACGCGATCCGGCGTCAGTTCGACCTTGGCCGCGATCTCTTCGACGGTCGGTTCGCGCCCCAATTCCTGCAGCATCTGGCGCTGCATGCGCGTGACCTTGTTCATCGTCTCGACCATGTGCACCGGGATCCGAATGGTGCGGGCCTGGTCCGCAATGGCCCGGGTGATCGCTTGGCGGATCCACCAGGTGGCGTAGGTGGAGAACTTGAAACCCTTGGAGTAGTCGAACTTCTCGACCGCGCGGATCAGCCCGAGGTTCCCCTCCTGGACCAGATCCAGCAGCGCCATCCCGCGCCCGACGTAGCGCTTGGCGATGGAGACGACGAGCCGCAGGTTGGCTTCGATCAGCTGACTCTTCGCCAGTTCACCGTCACGGACGACCGCACGCAGGCTGGCGCGCTGCTCTGGCGAGAGGGTGCCTTCCGCCGCAATCTGCTCCACGGCCCCGAGCCCAGCCTCGAAGCGCTTGGCCATGCTCACTTCTTGGGCGCCGGTGAGGAGCGGGACCTTGCCGATCTCCTTCAGGTACATCTGGACGGGATCGAAGCTCGACGTCGAGGTCAGGTTGCGAGTGTGGCGAGGTCGTGCGGGGCGGGGGGTGCGAACCGTTTCCGGCGGCGTCTCCTCCGCAACCACTTCGGCGACGGGTGGAGTGATCGGCTCGATCACTCGCCCCGGGTCATCGCTTCCTCCGCCGGCCCGACGCTGGTCTTCGAGCTGGAGTTCTTCGATGATCTCGTCGACGACCTGGATCCCGTTGGCTTCCAACGTTGTGTAGATGGCGGCCAACTCAGCCGTCGCCGGTTCGAGATCGGGCAGCGCCGCGAACACTTCGCCCGTCGTGACGAATCCGCGTTCGCGCACGCGCGCGACCAAGTCATCGATGCCGTCGCTGCTCTGGGCGTGTGATGTCGGTTGGGGTGCCGGTGCAACCGACCCGTCCGCCACGGGTGAAGGTACGTTCAGCTCGTCGTCCACGAAGAGATGCAGCGTACCAACTGCATGGCCGCCCCTTCGCCGCCCGCCCACCCTGCGTGCGCACCGTTACGAAGTTGGTCGAGCATGGTGGCGAGCTGCATCGCTCGCTCGTCACCATCCTGGAGGAACTGACGCCGCATTCGTTCAGCTGCCGGACCGGCGATGTTCACGACCAAGCGGGCTCGCACCGTTTCGGGCTCGTCGTCATCCATCGGCTCCTCCACCGCGAGGCGCTCCAACAACGCGCGCGCCGGACCTTCAGCGCCTTCGATCGCCTCATGGAGTTCGTCGGCCGACCACAGGTGTTCGAAGGCCTCGCGTGCGATCGGGTCGTTGAACAGCGGCGCGTCCAACCAGTCGACCACCAACTCCGGTCGGTGGATCGCCCACCGCAATGCATCCTCTTCACGGCGATCGACGGCGACGGGAGCCGGACGCCGGCCCTCCGACTCGCCACCGGTAGTGCGCGGCGCACCGCGACGAGCGACCGCTTGTTTGAACCAGGCGTGATCGATCCCGGTGGTGCCGGCGACCAGCTGGATGTACTGCTCGCGCACGAGCTCGTTCGGGATCTCGCGCAGGACGGGAACGAGTTGGTCCGCAGCCCGAGCTTTGCCCTCCGGGGTCACGAGGTCGGCCGCGGCCAACGCTCGGTCGATCTTGAACTGCGCAAAGCGCGATGCACCCTCTACCGCCTTGACCAGCGCTACGGGATCCGCCTTCCATAGATCGCCAGGGTCCTGGCCGGGCGGCAGCGCCGCAACCTTGACCTCGATGTCGAAGCGCTGTTCCCACTGGTACCACTTTTCGGCCGCACTCTGGCCGGCGGCGTCGGCGTCGTAGGCCAGGACTACGTGGCGAGTGAAGCTCTTCAGGATCTGGACGTGGTCGTCCGCCAATGCAGTCCCACACGTGGCGACCGCGTTCGGAACCCCCGCCAAGGCAAACCCCATGACATCGGTGTAGCCCTCGCAGATGACGACTTCGTCACGCGCACCGATCTCGGCCTTGGCCCAGTTCAGGCCGTAGAGCAATCGGCTCTTGTGGTACAGCTGCGTGTCCTTCGTGTTCTTGTACTTCGGGCCGTCGTCACTCAGCGTGCGACCGCCGAACCCGACGGGATCCCCGGCGCGATCGAAGATCGGGAACATCAACCGCGCCCGGAAGAAGTCCTGCGCCTTCTGCGATCGGTTCACGAAGGCGAGCCCGGCGGCTTCGAGGTCGTCGCGACTGAATTTCAGTGAATACAGGTGTCGGACCAGCGTGTCGAAGCCGTCCGGCGCCCAACCCAGACTGAACTGCCGCGCCGCATCGCCGTCGAAGCCGCGACTCCGCAAGTACCCACGAGCGTGACCGCCCACCGAATCCTCGAGGAGGAGACGGTGGTAGTAGTCGACGGCCGCGCCAACGGTCTCGGTCAGGCGCTGTCGCTTCCGCCGATCTTGGGTCGCGCCGGCAGAGTCGTACCGCAGGGTGATCCCGGCTTTGGCGGCGAGTCGTTCGACGGCGTCGGCGAACTCGAGCCCCTCGATCTTGCGGACGAACGTGATCGCGTCGCCGCTCTCCTGACACCCGAAGCAGTAGTACACGCCGAGCTGCGCGTTGACCGAGAAACTTGCCGTCTTCTCGCCATGGAAGGGACAGAGGCCGGAGAAGCGGCCACCGCTGCGCTTGAGCGCGACGTGCTCGCCGATCAACGCGACGATGTCGGTGGTCTCCCGAACTCGTGCGATGTCTTCTTCCAGGATCCCCACGGGCGTCAGGGTAGGGGTTCGGTCAGCGTCGATTCCCGCTCGCCGATCACAACCCGCGCGCTCATCGAATGATGTCGAGTCCCGCGGGCAGTCCGGCGGTGTCCCAACCGAGATGGGCTCGGGCTTGGGCGAACGCGAACCGATCCGTCATCCCCGCCACGTACCGGACGGCCTCCCGACGCGCCTGCTCTGATCCGGCGGCTGCCCCCTCGGCGGGATGGTCCGTCCCCTCGATCTCCCGGGTCGGCAAGGCGTTGGGTCGGTCCGAAAAGAACTCGACCAGTGCCCGCAGCACTCGGACCACCACTTCTCCTTGAGCCACCGATGCCGGTCGCATGTAGATCCGTTCGTAGTTGAACGACCGGAATGCTGCGAGTGCGTCCGCCAGCTCCGAGCTGAGCCCGATCTCGCCGTGACCCAAGGTCGTGTCGATCACGCCGTTGATCAGCGCGCCCAGTTGACGACTCCTGCGGTCGCCACAGAGCTCGCGCACCACATCCGGCAGCATCCCCGCCGTGACGATGCCCGCGCGCACCGCGTCCTCGAAGTCGTGGCACACGTACGCGATCCGGTCGGCCCACGCAACCACTTCCCCCTCGGGGGTCATCGGCGCGGGCCGGGACCACGAGTGGTTCCGGATTCCGTCGAGCGTCTCCACACAGAGGTTGAGCGGTGCGAGCACCACGTCTGCGCCCCAGACCGCGTGGTCATAACCTCCGGCGACGTACGGGCTGAAGGCGTCCTCGCTCGCATGGCCGAACGGCCCGTGCCCGCAGTCGTGACCGAGCGCAATCGCCTCGGTGAGCGCAACGTTCAGGCGGCACGCGCGCGCGATGCCGGTCGCCACTTGGGCGACCTCGAGCGCGTGGGTCAGGCGGGTGCGTTGGTGATCTTCGGGGAAGATGAACACCTGGGTCTTGCCCGCCAGCCGGCGAAACGCGGACGTCCCGTGCAGGATCCGATCCCGGTCACGTTCGAAGCAGGTCCGGAGCTGATCCGGCTCCTCCTCATGACCGCGGTGACCTCCGCCACGCGCCCGAGTCGCCCCCGGCGCGAGCACGGCGTCTTCAGTGGCTTCACGTTCGATTCGCCCGTAAGCCGAGACCGACCCGATCTTGGCGTCGACGTCCACATGCGCCCGCCGCACCTGTCCGTCGCCGTGCCCCG
>JANYJV010000125.1 GCA_025361725.1 Acidimicrobiia bacterium
GAGGGTGATGGTGGCTTGGCCGTTGGTGAGGGTTTGGGTGCCGAGGTTGGTGGTGCCGTCGGTGAAGGTGACGGTTCCCGAGGGAGCGCCGCTGGAGGAGGTCACGGTGGCGGTGAACGTGACGGGCGCGCCGAACGTCGACGGGTTCGGGTTCGAACTCAACGCTGTCGACGTTGGTGTCGTCGGGGCGGCCAGACCGAACGCGTACAGCTTGGCGTCGTTGGATCCGACGTACACGAGACCGCTCAGGACCGCAGGTGACGACGCGACAGCTCCAGCCGTTGATCCATTCGAGAGTGGCGTGCCACCTGTGCTGAAGGCGTAGAGCTTGCCGTCGTTCGATCCGACAAAGACCGAACTGTTCACGACCGAGGGAGAGCTGACCACCGAACCGCCCATCGGCGCGCTCCATCGGAATGCGCCCGCGGTGTCGAAGGCGTAGAGCCTGCCGTCGTTCGATCCGACGTAGACGCTGCCGTTGGCGACGGCGGGTGAGGAGGTGATGGGTCCGCCGGTCGTGACGTTCCAGCGCGGCGCACCGTTGACGTCGAAGGCGTAGAGCTTGCCGTCGCCCGAACCGACGATCACGGTGCCGTCGGCGACGACTGGTGAAGACGTCACCGGGCCACCCGTGGTTGCGCTCCAGCCGGGGGCGCACGTGGTGGGGGTGCCGGCGCAGCCGACGACGCCGGCGTTGTCGAAGGCGTAGAGCTTGCCGTCGGTGGACCCGACGAACACGCTGCCGTTGGCGACGTTGGGCGAGGACGAAATCGGTCCGCCGGTGGCGCCGGTCCAGAGCGGCGTGCACGTCGACGGGGTTCCGGTGCAGTTCTTCGCGCCGGCGGCGTCGAACGCGTAGAGCTTGCCGTCGGTGGAACCCGCGTACGCCACGCCACCGACGATCGCCGGCGATGAGGCCACCGCGCCGCCAGTGGTGCCCGCCCATACCCGTCCGAGATTCCCGATGGTGGCCGGCGAGAGCGCGGACTCGAACGTCTGGTTCCCGCTGTGCCCGGCGTCGTTGCGAAACCCCGACCAGCAACCGGTCAGCGCGAAGCAGGCGACCACAAGAGTGACAATCTTTCGCGCCATGTTTCTCTCCCTACCGATGGCGACGACCGAGTCGAACGTAACGAGCCGTCGGGCACGAAACGTGGATAGTCCGTTCGATTCAGACAACCAGGGCATTGCTCCGCCGCCTCGCCCGTGTCCGTCCGTCTCGTTCTACCCGCTCGGGCGTTCCCTATGCGCGCGAATGACCCGAACGCCCAATCCGTGACGCAGAGTGGTCGGATCGAACGCTCGGATCGCGCCGGGTGGTCAGGAGTGGGTCACCGGTCGAAGGTCCGTTGCCGAACAAGCGGTCTTGAGGCACGGGACCCCGAGCATCGACTGCCATGCGCGCAGCGTGCCGGCGGGTCCGGCCGCGACCCCGTTCCGCGCGCCTACCGCGGCGGTCGGCGTGATCCAGAGGTTCGGCACCGGTGCGCTCTCGTCGTACCAGATGAAGACGGCAACCTTGCCGGCGCGATAGGCCGCGCTGTCGAGGACCGGCTGCACGTGTTCACGCGCCCACGCGTCCACCGTCTGATCGGCGCAGTCGTGCCCGTCGTTGCATTGCGTCGGCGTGACGAACGCGAATGCGGGCAGCCGATTTGGGTCGAAGTCGCTGAAGGGACGAACTTGCGCGTCGCAATGCGCTCGGTCGTCGGCGCCCCAGAGGTAGAGGGCCGGGATGTGTTTCGGTTTGTTGCCCTCGTCGCTGCACGGGGTGGTGGCACCTTCGACGTAGTTCACGGCCCGCCGGCCGGCGAGGCGCAGCTGACGGAAGATGCTGTCCTCGGTCGTGTGACAGGTCACCGAGGGTTTGCAATCGGCAACTGCGGTGGGCTCGGTGGTACCGATCACTTGGCCGACGTACTGCGCCAGGCTCTTCTCGGAACGATCGATCTCGGTCCAGTCCGGAAACCAACTGCACTGAGTGCCGAGATCGTGGAGGTAGGGCATTGCCGGCCCGAACCCGGCACCCACTTCGTCCCAACTGCGGTTCTCGAAACTGAACACCACCACCGAGTCGTAGTGAGTCGGAGGGGTGGTGGTCTTGCCACACGGAGATTGGTTCGAGGGCCGGGCCGCGGACGTGGAGGTTGGTTCCGGAGCGGTGGTCGGCTTCGGGCGTTTGGTCGCCGTCGGGGTACTGGACGAACACGCGCTGAGGACCACGACGACGAGTGAGGCGAGGATGAGGGGGCGTCTCACGGTCGTTGCGTCCTTACTGCGCGTGCCGCTCCGGGCGGGGGACGCCGATCGAAGGGTCAGGGCTTGGGATGGCTCAGGAGGAAGTTCACAACCGACTCGGGGAAGGTCGGCAGGAACGGGGGGATGTGCACACCTTGAGGTTGGGTCCAGAGCTCGACGGTCGTACCGTTTCGACAACCGCGCGAGTACGACGTCACCGTCGCCGGTGGGAGCTTGTCTTCGATCGCGAGCGGCGGTGGGGGCGACGGGTCGGGCGTCTTGCGGCAACCGTCGTACCCCGCCCAGGTGGAGACGGTCTTCGTCGCGCTCGGGTAGGTCGCGCTGCCGATGGATCCACCGTCGTATTTGATCGTCTGGTCGCCCGTGCCGTGAATCTGGAGAATCGATACTGCCTGCGTTGGTGCGCAACGCTTTGGGTCAGACCAGGTCGCTCCGGCGATGCTCGCGATGGCCGCGATTTCGTCGGAGTGATCGCAGGCCATCCGGTACGAGAGGAAGCCGCCGTTGCTGTGGCCGAGCAGGTACACACGTTTCGGATCAACGGCGTGTTTCGCCTTCACGTCCGCAATGATCGCGGTGACGTAGGCCGAGTCGTCGACGGTGCGGTTCGGATCGCAACATGCGTCGGTCGCGTTCCAGAAGCGGCTTCCCCGAGCGTTCGGCGTGCCGTCGGCGAACGCGTACAGCATGTTGTGGGCATCTGCTGCCGCGGTGAACCGGAGGTACGCCTCCTCGATGGCACCGGTGGCGCCGTATCCGTGGAGCATGAGGAGCAGGGGCGCGGGACGGGTGGCAGAGACGGCGGTGGGTACATGAAGCGTGAAGGGTCGAGCCGCGACCATTGCCGCCTGCGCGGGGGTAGGTCCCGGCGCCTTGGTTGCTGTCGTCGGTTTCGACGAAGCGGTCGATCCCGGCTTGGTGGCGGATGTCGGGGTGGACTTCGACGACCCCGAACTGCCACACGCGCCGACGGTTACGGCGAGCGCGAGGCCGACGGCGATCGCGCGCAACGAACGAGGGAGGAGTTGCACGCAGCTGAACATTGCACCCATCTCGGATGGCGAATGGCCTGGGATGGTACCGAGACAACGGGCGCAGCGTGTCATCGCCGGTCGTGTGTCAGGTGACGCCGATGCTGGGCCGGCGCCCGCGGCTACGGAGCGAGTGTCGGCTCGGGCAACGGACCGCGTGCCAGCGCCGACCCGTTCCGGTCACTCGCGTGGAGGTCCCCGCCGCTTGACGCGCCGAGCGGCGGGTTCGGGTGCGAGCGTTGCTTCACGACGAGCGCGGCAATGACACCAGCACCACCGACGAGAAGCACGCCGATGACCCACACGCGGAATCCGGGCTTCGCCGATTGGTCGGACATGTGCTCGGCCCGGCGCCGAACCTGACGACTCCCACGGTCGACCTTCGTCTCGATCGATCGACGAGTCTCACGGGCTGCGTGCTTCGCATGCCGTCGCGCCCGGTGGCTGGCCGCGGCGATTACGGCTTCGGCCGCGACAGGAAGATGCAGGTCGACGTCTCGCACTGCGTCGACGCCCTCGCCGGTCCGGCGGCGGACGGTGTCGGCCAGGTGCTGACCGGCGGCGATGGGTTCCGTGAAGTCGATCGTCATACTCATGCCTGGTTCATTCCCCGTTGCGGGAGGGTGCGAAACGCCGGAACAGTTCACGGGCGCACCGGCGCAGCGATGTTTGCATTTGTCGGATTTGGGAACACCTTCCGCAGCCGCATCCGGCGGCGTGCATCGGAGGGACACTGCAATGAGACTCGGAGTGAGCATCTTCTTCCTGGCGGTCGGAGCAATCCTGGCCTTCGCCGTCACCAAAACTGTCTCGGGCATCGACCTGGTGACGGTCGGTTGGATCCTGATGGGCGTTGGCGCGCTCGGCGTCTTCCTGTCGCTGCTGTTCTGGAGTTCCTTCTCGCCCTACCGACGCCAGCAAACGGTGGTCGTCGATCGCGGAATCGACCTCAACCGTCCTGTCTGAATGTTCGCGCTGCTTCGGTCACGCTGGGTCGCGCTGACGGTGGTGTTGCCGCTCGTCGTTTGGTGTCTCGATCGTGTGGGTTCCGCGATCGAGACCAGACGCGGACCGTCGTCAGTCACGCGGGTGCCCCGGAAACCCCATGAGATGAGACGGCTTCGTCGTGCCACGAGCGAGCGCGACGTCGTCGTGGCGTGAGTCGGTGCTTTTCAGTCGGGTCGGCCGACGGATTTGGTCGCTCGCCTCCACGGCACCTCGCCGTCGATCTCGATATCGAGTGAGAAACTCAAGAACGTTCGAATCACGACGATGATTCCGAGCACGCCGACGTTCTTCAACGACGGGTCGATCGCAACGGTTCGGATCAGGTCGGCAGCAACCAACACCTCGAGACCCAGCAGAATGCTGTGGCCGAGAAAGCTGCGGAGTCGCCGATAGGTGAGTGCGTGATCCGATCCGGAACGGACGGACTCGAAGGCGCCGCGCCCGAGTGCGAAGACTCCGCCCGCGATCAGAATCGCCACACCGACGACCTCTACCCCGCGAGCGATGTCTTCCATGGTGGAGGTGAACGTCATGGGATCGCAGGCTCCGTGGGCGTCGTCGGGTACGACCGCATCTCACGGACGTCGTGAGAGTCTGCCCGGTGCACGCCGGGCGCGAGTCAGTAGCAGTGGCCGCCGAGTGCCGGGCCATTGACGCCGTTCGCGGTGATGCCCTGCAGCGCGGAGAACGCGGGCTTGGGCGAGTGGTCGAGCCGCAACAACCCCGAGTAGTTCCACAACTGGGTGCTCGCGGGGAGCGCCGGGTCCGGTGGGTCGTCGCGGGTGGACTTCCAGATCAACGGTCCGGTGAAGGCCCGGAACGTGGTGTTCCAGCCGAGGAAGTAATCGTGCAACCACTGCGCTTGTTCGGCCTCGGTCATCGATCGGATGAAACACGGTTGGGTCGGGTCGGCGAGCGGAACGGTGCCGGTGGGCGCGCCCATCTCGGTCCCCCAGACCTTCTTCATGCCGTCGCCGTGTGCGGCCATCACGAGGTAGAGGTACCGGGTTTGGGTGAAGCCATTGAACCCGGCCTCGTCGAGAGGATTCCAAGGAAACGAATACGGGTGATGGCCGACCGCGTCGAACGAGCTCTGTGCGCCACGGTCGTAGAGGGAAAGAAGCCAGCTGGTTGGCGCGTACTCGGTCTGTCCGACCGCGTCCCACTCGTTGCCGGCCGGGGCAGTTCCGCCGGTGATGACCGTCGCCGCCGGATCCGCACCTTTGATCGCGGGATACACGGCTCGGAGCATCGCGGTGTAGCGGTCGGGATCGGGTCGCGGCAGTGAAAACTCGCGATGGTTCGGCTCGTTCCAGATCTGCCAAGCCGTGATGCTGCCGCGCAAGGCCGGGTCGGCCGCCGTGGACTGTGATCCGTACCGCTGCACCGCCGCGCGTGCGAACTTCGCGAAATCGCTCACGTGCGCGGCGTCGGGAAGACAGTGACCGACGTAGGTGCCGTTCTGGTCGGCGCAGTCGGGACTCGCCCACTTCGGGCTGTAGGTGATCGTCCCGAGAATCTGGAGACCCTGGGCGCGTGCAGCCTTGACGGCACCATCGAACCCGCCGTTGTTCAGCGTGCCGCGCTCCCACCCGAAATCCGTGCTCGTCGATTGGATCGACTTCCAGTCCAGGTCGAGCGAGGTCCATCGCGCCCCGGTGTCGGCGACGGCACGCGTGTCGGCATCGCGCTCGGCGGCCGCCGCCCACAACGTTCCCGGGAACGCCGAGACACCAGTTCGTGCCGCCACCTCGGGACCGGAGGTCCCACCACCCACGACGATCGTCGTCGCCGCCCGTTGGTGATCGGCATTCTCGAGGGTGAGGGCGTACGCGCCCGAGTCGACGTCGTTCGGCACCGCGATGGAAACGTTGAGCGCAGTTGTGGTGATCGTGGTTGGCGTGGACACAACCGCGCGCGGAATCGACGTCGCCACCTGGAGATCAGGCGTGAATCCGGTGCCCGGTACCGTCAGGTTGATTGTCTGACCCGGAGTGACAGTGGTGGCGAGATCACCCAAGGTGGGAGCCGACGCGCGCAGCGATGTTCGGAACGCGTGCAGGCCGTCGTTCGATCCGGAGAAGAGCGTGCCGTCGACGATGACCGGCGCGGCGTAGGCCCGTGATGGAGCGGAGAAGAGCGGCTCGCACGCAACCGGAAACGCGGCACAGCCGGTGCGGCCAGCGGCGTCGTACGCGCGCAACGTCGAGGTCCCGCCCGTATAGAGCACGCCGTTCGCCAGTGCAGGCGCGCCGGACACGGAATCGGCGGTCGGTGTCGTGGCGGTCTGCCACAACGCGGTGCAGAGATTCACGTCCTTCAGACACCGGTCCGAGCCGTAGCGTGTGCCGGTGGTCTCGAACGCCGAGATCGATCCGTGCACATTTACGTACACCGTCGCGCCCGCGATCGCCGGTGGCTCGATGCGTTCGTCGCTCGCCGCCGAGAGTGCCGCCGTCCAGAGCGGCGCACAGCGCTTCGGTGTACTCGTGCAGGCCTGCACGCCGGTCGCGTCGTACGCCGCCAGTCCGTGCGTCCCGCCGGCGATATACAGGATTCCGTCGACGACGGCAGGAGATGACCCTGTACCCGGCGCACTCCATCGCGTCGTGCAGACCTTCGGCGTCCCCGCACAGCCGGAGGTTCCGGAGACGTCGAACCCGTAGACGTCGGTCGTCCCTGCGACGAACACCGTGCCGTCCGAGACGGTCGGCGCCGCATCCCAACTCGGTGTAAATGGTGGGCTGGACCAGACCGGGCTACACACCTTCGGGGTGCCGCTGCACGACGGACCTGACGCGGTGGCATCGAACGCGCGCAGTCCGTTGCCGGCCGCAGTGAAGACCGTTCCCGCTGCCACCGTGGGTGAGGACATGACATCGCCGAGCGAGTCGGCGCGCCAGATCGGCGAGCAGACCGTTGGTGTGACGGCGGTGCAACCGTTGCGACCCGCGGCATCGAAGGCGAGGAGACTGTCGCGTCCCCGCACGTAAACGCTTCCACCGGCGACGGCTGGTGATGTACGAATCGCGTCTCCGAGATTTACCGCAGCAGACCAGAGTGGGTCGCACGATATCGGCGTGGTGTTCGAACACCCGCGGGTGCCGGTGGCATCGAACGCGTACAGCCGTCCGTCGGCCGCGCCCACGTACGCAATGCCATCGACGACGGCGGGGGCAGTCGTGATGGCGCCCGCCGTCGTACCCTTCCAGGATTCGGTCAACGTCGAGACATTTGCAGCGTTGATCGCGAACTCGAGGGACTGGTTGCCGCTGTGGGCCAGGTTCCCGCGGTACTGCGTCCAGCACCCGCTCACGATCGTCGCCATCGCGACGATGATGATCGTCTTCGTAGCGAAGGATCGTTCGACTCGAGAATTGCGAGTTCGAGTCAGAATCGAGTCGCCCGGCACCGCATCCTATCGGCATGAACAGTTCACACCTCAAGCGAATTCTCGCCGTCGCAAAGTCTGGGCGTTTGGAGAGGCGCGACGCACGACCCTCCGTGACCATTTCCGATGCGGGGGTTCCATTCTGGGTTCTGTCGGCGTATGGTCGAGAGGCGCTCATCCCGCGCAGCCGATGGTTTCCTTCGAGAGGAGAGACCGGTGAGTGAAGACAGTCCACCGGGACATTCACGGACCGGCCGGCGCGTGTGACCCGGACGCTCCGCGCAACCTAGGGCGGCTTCGAACCGCCATTCACGGAATGCGTTTTCCGAGCCCGGCCTGCTGACCGGTACCAACGTACGAACCGCCCCGGCTCAAGCCGGGGCGGTTTCGCGTCGTAGCGATGGTTCGGGTCGAACGGCCTACGACGGAGTGAACGCAACAAACGGTGCGGCCGGTAGCATTCACCCTCGGTACATCGGGCGAAAGGGAACTGTCGATGGGGCGCGTGATCGGACTCGGCCTCGACTCAGGGTCGATCGGCCTCATCGAGGAACTCATTGCCGCCGGCGGCCTCCCGCATCTCGCCGCGCTCCGGTCGCGCAGCGCTCGCGTCGCACTCGATAGCGACCCCACCTTCCGACACGCAGTCCTGTGGCCGCAGTTCAGCGCCGGGGCCGAGGCGCGCTTCGGCGGCGAATGGCGTCGATTCCAGTTCGATCGCTCGACGTACGACGTATCGCAGACCGGCGCCCGGCACGTGATCGAGGGCAATGAGCCCTTTTGGGAACGGTCGGGCATGCGCACGATCACGATGGACATTCCAGGGACCACGGTGTCTGGCCCCGGGGTGCACGTCACCGGGTGGGGTGCGCACGCGCCGCTGTACCCGCGTGCGTCTCAGCCGCAAGGTCTCCTCACCGAACTCGAAGATCGCTTCGGTGTTCACCCGGCCTATGAGAACGAATACGAAGTCGGCTGGCACGATCCGAGACGACTCGACCGGCTGACCAACGCGCTGGTCATCGGCGCTCAGCGGGGTGCAGAAATCGCGGTCGAGCTCATGCGGCGCTTTCCGGACTGGGAGCTTTTTCTTTCGGTCATGTCGGAGTCGCATTCGGTGTCAGAGATCATGTGGCAAGCCGTAGCCAGTGACCATCCGCTCGCTGATTTCGACGCCTCGGTGCGGACGCGATTGGAGCGCGTCTTCGGCGCGATGGACGCGGCTATCGGACGGATCGTTGATCAGGCCCCGTCGGATGCGACGATCGCCGTGTTCTCGCTTGATGGTATGCGGGCGAGCAATGGCGATCTGCCCTCGATTGTGTTGCTCCCCGAGCTCATGCATCGAATGCACTTCGGGTCGCCGATTCTCAACGACTTCGACGACATCGATGGTTGGCGCTCGGCCGGTTGTCCTCCACTCGTCCCTCCACGCAGTCGGCCGTGGCGCCTGGCGATGGACGCGCGACTGGTCGATCCGCCGACCCACCCCTTGACGCTCCGGCTCCCGGGTTACCAATCTGCGCGTCTCACGACTCCCGGGCGGCGTCTGCTGGAGCTCATCAAGGGAAAGCGACTCGGCGCGTTCGGTATCGAGATTCCGCCCGAGTCAACCGACGACCCGGCGATCCTCGAGGGCCAACTCGGACCGGCCGATTCGATTCTCTTCATTGACAATTACCGACCGTATCGACATCAGATGCGGGCGTTCGTGTTGCCGACCTTCGGCGACGCGTACATTCGGATCAACCTCATTGGTCGGGAGGCCAACGGCGTGGTTCCGGTGGAGGAGTTCGACGCCGAATGCCGCGCGGTGGCGTCGATGGTCCGTGCGTGCCGAGACGTGCGTACCGGTGAACCGCTCGCGGAATCGATCGAGATCCTGCCGACGGATGATCCGCTTGATCCGAGCGACGACCGCTACTGCGACATTTTCGTCACGTGGAGTCGACCCGTCGACGCGATCGAACATCCCGCGGTCGGTGTCATCGGCCCGTTCCCGTTCAATCGAACTGCCGCCCACGATGCGCGTGGGTTCGCGTGGGTGGCCGGTGACGGTGTGAAGCCGGGCCCCGTGCCCAGCGTGCACAGCGTGCTCGACCTGCCACCGACCATCGTGAGGCTCGTCGATCCAAACGCGCCGCTGCCGCCGGCCGGGACGCCGATAGTGCAGCTCCTGCGATCCGACCCGGCCGGGGTCGCGAGCTGACCGACTCGCAAACGGGAGTGCGGAGTGCGATATCAGGAGGGCAGCATCCCGTAGGCGTGGTTCGGGTCGAGTCGGACCACGAGTCGTTGGTCAGCGACCATCGTGCGCCGGTACTCGTCCCAGTCATCGTGTTCGCCGACCAGCTGCTGGTAGAGCGCGACGAGTTCGCCGACGGTCGCATCGTTCGGATCCGCCGCCACCGGTGAGAGTTCGGCCGGACCGTCAACGACGGCGTACGCCCAAAAATTGTCGCCGACGACATACAGCGATCCTCGCGGATCACGCGCCAAATTCTTGGCCTTCGCGCGGTCTGCCGTGATCGAGATACGGACGATTCCGGGTTCGTCGATCGCGTACAAGATGTTGGACAACTGCGGTCGACCGTCGCGCCGGATCGTGGTCAACACGCCCTGTTTGCGGGAGCGCATGAAGGTCAGGGCGACGTCGATGTCCATGTGACGAGGGTACCGACTGCACGGACCCTCGCTTGGTCGATCAGTGCGCAGCGTGCGTGAGGTCCATTTCCCACCAGAGGAAGTTGCGGGTCTGGTCGAGGATCTGCTGACGATGGGCCAGGTACGGGACATGGCACGTTTCCGGCCACGTTTCGAAGAACGCATCCAGTCCGAGGGCCTTGGCCGCGTCGATGGTGTCCTGGGCCCACTGGTAGGACACCAGCGGGTCCGTTGCGCAGTGGAAGTCGAGGATCGGTGCATCGCCGAGCGAGGTGGTGCCCGCCACGAGATGAGCACCCGAAATCCCGACCGCGGCGCGTACTCGCGCGCTGGCATCCTCGGACGTGGAGTACGCGACGTTGAACGCGGCGATGGCGCCGGCGGACGAACCGCCGACCGCGATCCGGTCGGGGTCGATCCCGTAGGTCGAGGCGTTGGTGCGCAAGAAGCGAACCGCGGTCTGGGTGTCGGCGGTCGCTTCCTGAATCGCCGGGACGCAGTTGGACAGGTTTCCCGAGCAACCCGGCGACTCGAGGCGGTAGTTGATGGACACGTTCACGAAACCCATCTTGGAAAAGGTGTTGGATTCGTCGACGAGCTCGCCCGAGGACTTGTTGCCGCAACAGAAGGATCCGCCGTGCACCCACACGATCGCCGGTCGACTGGTCGCCGTGTCGCCGGTCGGCTGGTAGAGGTCGAGTTTCAGGTCGATCACCGTGTTGGAGAGGTTGGTGGCGCTGCCGTACGAGATGTCGTTGGTGACCGTCACTGCGTCGAAGATCGCGTCGCGATATCGGAGCGGCGCATTGCCGGGCGGAGCAATCCGGGGGTAGTTGCAGCCGGCCGCGATGACGACGAGGGCTACGAGAATCGGAAGGATCGACCGTCGACGCATCGCGCGATGGTCGTGCGTTGCTACCGCCCGAGTCAAGGTCAGGGCGTTCGGAACGGGCTATTTGGTACTCAGGAACCAGAGGTAGACGAGCAGGTGGACGCCGATGTCGTGCAGGTTCTCGACGGTGACGCCCGTGCGACTCGCGAGCTGTTCCATGGCCGCAACCTCGACGGGATCCGTATACGCGGCAGTGAGCGAACTCGGTCCGGTGCTCGGCACCGGGGGCGTGAGCGGACCGAGTCCTGCGGATTGGGTCAGAAAGTCGAAGTAACGCATGAGTCGAGCACCGGTGATCAGCGCCTCGGATCTTGGGATCGCGAAGAAGTCTGCCGCGGCGTTGATCGAGGCGAGGTCGGCGGCCGAAACCATCACGGTGTACCGCGCCGCCACGCCGGTGGTGCAACACACGTCGAAGACGAAGACCGCGTACCGCAGTGGATCGCTGCTGCTCCGGCCGTCGTATCCGTCGAGCACGAACAGTTGGCCGTTGATCAGCTCGACCGCGCGACTGTCCTTCATGCCAAAGGGTTTGAGGTCGATGCTCCAGCCCGGAACGAGAGCCTTGGTATTCCAGTCAGCCCGCAGGAACTTGACGGACGAGTTCACCACGAGAAGATGGTTGCCGTCGGCCGAGAAGCTCATACCGAAGATGCCCGACACGCCGGTCACGTGGAACACCGATCCGGGGGAATTGGTTGCGTAGTCGTAGGTGCGCACATCGCTGCCGACGCCCACGTAGACGCGGTGATCGCCGGGATGCCACGCGGACGCGGTGTAGTCCGAGCCCGTCGGCAACGGTTGGTACGAGTCGGGGTGGAAAGTGCGATCGCTCCCGCGCCGGAGTCGGTACACCGTGGGGAGCACCGAACTGGTGCAGCATTTTCCGCTGAACGTATAGAGCGTGTCGGTCTGGGCGTCGTATGCCATGGATTCGATGTCCGGATCCCGGTTGGTGCCCGCGATGGCACCCGTGCCGGAATCGGTGCCGGCGTTGTACTGCCGCGTCGCTTGCCACGTTGCGTCGTGGATGCTCGACTTCAGCACTCCGGTGGCCGGGTCGATTTCCCACACCGAGCGTCCGTTGTCTTCGGCCAGCCAGAGCGAATTGGTCCCGCCGACGTTGGGGTGCGCCCCGACGTTCGGTACGAATGCCGATCCCTCGCCATCGCGCATGCTGGAACTCGTGCCGAGGTAGGGCGTCGTACGAACCGTGCGCGCCAGCGTGAGCACCGGCGACGACGTCGTGGGCAGCGCAGCGCTCGCCGTCGAAAAGCACGATGCACCGATGGTCGCACCGATGACCGCGGCGAGCAGCCACCGTGACGTTGCGAACGCGCGAGCCCTGCCAGGACGTCCCATAAGGGGTCCTCCCACTGCCGACCATTCTGCCGTTCGGCACGGTACCGATCAGCCGTCCAGATGTGGTGGATGGCGCGCGGTGTCGCGGCGGTACCGCGTGGAACGGCGGGTCGGGCTACTGGATGAGGCCCAGCCCGCACTGGCAGTGCGGGCCGCCCCAGTGCTCGACGATCTTGCCGTCACGCATTCGCAGGATCGCCGTGCCGTTGATGTTTACCGGCTCGCCCGAGGGCTGCAGTTCGTAGAACGGTGTCCCGGTGTGGGTCCCGGTGACGGTCCAGTTCGAGACGACGAGGTCACCGGATTCGATCAGCAGCTCGACGGTGAACTGCATGTCGGGGAACGCCGACTTCGCTTGTTGCCACCACAGCTGTTCTTCGCCGCGCACGTCCGTGCCGACCTTGTCCGGACTGACGCGAGTGGTCACGTGACTGTGGAACTCTTCGGCCCAGAATGCGTACACCGCGTCGCCGTCGCCCGATTTCATCGCGGCGCTGTACTCGCCGAGGACCCGCAAATTGTCTGACATCTCCACGCCCTTCTCCGCCGCGTCTTGAGCGGCGGGAACCCTAGATCCGCGGGCCAAGGACCGCTCGGGAGCTGACGGAGTCGTCGGCTCAGCGATTCCAACTACTCAGTTCGAGTGTGCCGCTTCCGATCGGCTGGTCGTACTCGACGGGATCGTCCGAGAGGTCGATCCAGAGATCGCCGTTCGCATCGGGTCGGCCGACCGGAGGTGTAGGCACCGTGAGGGTGTGAACCACGCTCAAGAGTGCAGGACTGGTCTCCGGTGCTGATCGGCGCCGCGCTGTCGTCGGCGCGTACGAGGCGTAGGTGGCTTTCCGCGCGACCCGATTGGCGACGACACCCAGCACCCGCGGGTGCGCGGCAAGGACCTGGCGAGACCGGCGCAGCGCGCTGCGGTGGGAGGTGCCCACTGACGCAACGAGAATCACCGAGGCGACGTGTCGTGCGAGGCCGACGGCGTCACTGACCGGCAGGAGCGGCGGCGAGTCGATGATCACGATGTCGGCGATGCGGGTCAGGTCTGCAAGCAACAACGACATTGCTCGCGAGTCGAGCAACTCGGCCGGGTTCGCCGGTTCCGGCCCGGCGGGAAGGAAGAGCAGGTTGTCAATCGGCGTACGAAGCAACGCGGCGTGTTCCAACTTTGCTCGTTCGGACCCGACGGTGGTGATCGCGCTCACCAGGCTGGACAATCCGTGGACGGCCTGGTGGGAACTGATCAACCGCGCCGGGTAGGTCCCGAACATGGTCGACAGGCGAGGGGTGCGGAGGTCCGCGTCGATCAAGACGGTCCGATATCCGGCAACGGCGTAGGCCGCTGCGAGATTCGCACTCACCAACGACTTGCCTTCGCCGGTGGTCGCACTCGTGATGAGCATCGTCGGATGTCGAAAGTCGGCATCTCGGAGTTCGATGCTCGACCGAAGACTGCGGGCGGCCTCGCTGAGCGGCGATCGGGGGCTGGATGCCACCGCCAGGTACGAGCGGTCTTTCCGGGACTTCGGATCTCGTGAAAATTCAGCGAGCACCGGGAGCCCGGCGATCCGCCCGATCTCCTGAGATGAGCGAACTCGTTCGTCGGCGGTTTCCCTGAGTGCCACCGCGATCGCCGCGAGCGCGAGAAAGAGCGCGAACCCGAGCGCGGCGACCTCGAGTGGGCTCATGTCCCAGACGCTCTGTGCGTCGGATGCCAACACCGCGAGTTCGACCGTTCCGTTGCGCGGCGTCTGGTTGCGCAGGAGTTCGCGGCGGCGCTCCTCGAGGGATTGGAACTGCGTGGTCGCGGCGGCGAGTCGGGCGGCACTGGCCGTCGACGAGGACTTTCCGCTGGTCTCGCCATCGAGTTCGTCGAGCCGGGTTTGCAACTGTGCGAGTTGTGCGTCGACCAGCGCGATTGCCCGCACCTTGGTGTTGGCGGCGATGGCTCTTCGGGACTCCACGAACGCACGCGCCAGGCCGTTGGCCAGTTGCGCGGCGCGGGCTCGGTGGCGACTCGTGGCAGTGATCTGGATCCGATCGCTGGTCCCGAGCCGACGAACCACGACTGAGGAGAGCAGTTCGGACCGGGAGGTCCCGGGAACGCGCGCGACTGCGTCGTCGACGACGGCGCGGCTGGTGACTGCGTCGACCAGAGCGGTGGCGGACTCCCGCTTCCCTGCGATCGTGGTTGATCCTTGGGAGATGCCAGGACGAGCCAGCAGCTCCGCTCGGGCCGCCGCACTCGATGGCCTGATCGCGAGGAACGTGATGACGAGGGCACCCGCCACGAGCCAGCATGCCGCGACGGACCATTTCCTACGCCGGACTCGTTCGAGGCGATGACGAAGCCCCATGACCAACACCTTCTCTGCCTGGAAAGGAACGGCACCGCCGGCCCGGGCGAGCGTGCTCGTTCGATGTGGCGGGCCGGTAGGCGAAGGTAACAGCTGTGGTTTCTGAGCGCCAGAGTGACAGAAGTTACTGATGTTGCGAAATGGTGAGGCTGTGTATAAACGTCCAGATTCGGAGATTTCGCCGCCTGGGTTCGATCCGTCAGTCCGGTGATGCCGGCTCAAGCGCCACGATGCTGACGTCGAAGTGAACGTGACGACCAAACCGCCCAGTCGGAAGCACGCCCCGCGATGTCCACGCCGCCCACAACCCAATCCGCACGTTCGTCACTGACCGAGGATCGCGCGCGGGCCGAGGAGCAAGGTGCCGCGCGACGGCTCAATCCGCGTGTACTCGGCTATCTGATGGGCCCAGCGGCGTTGGTCGCGATTCTGATCATGCGCCGGTACTCCCTGGTTGCGCGTGAATCAGTCCTGCTGTGGCTCGCGGTATTCGTCGCGATCCCGCTCGTCAGCGCGATAGCGGACGGTTTGTACCGGCGTGACCCCAGTGACGCCCGCCTCCAGCTGCGGGTGGCCTGTCACGCGGCGGCCGTCACCGTCGTCGTCTACCTCTCTGGATGGGGTCCGGTCCTGATCGGAGCGTTCGTCTTCGTCGCGCTCGAGAACATCGCGCACGATGGATCCCGCACGTGGCGCACGACGATGGGGTGGAGCCTCGCCGGGGTGCTGAGTGGTCAGCTGATGATCTGGTGGGGATGGATGCCGTCCTTGCTGTCGGATGAACAGGCCCAAGCTCTCGGTCTCATGGGCGCCTTCGTCCTGGTGTTCGTGATTCGCATGGCGGGCGCTGCTGCCGAGCAGAAGGAAGACGCGGAAGCGGCGATGCGGGCGAGTGAGGACCGGTTCCGGTCGTTGGTACAACACTCGTCGGACACCACACTCGTCATCCGCACGGATCAGACGATTACCTACGCGAGCCCGGCGACGGCATCGCTCCTCGGGCGCGCATCGGACGCGGTGGTCGGTATGAAAGCACTCGAACTGGTGCACCCCGACGATCGCGAACGCGCCGCACTCCAACTCGCGGCTCGACTCACGGACGATGCGCCGACAGATCCGGTCGAGTTCCGGATGGAACACCAAAACGGAACCTGGCGCGACGTCGAAGCGGTGATCAGCGATCTGCGCGAGACGAAGTCAGTTGCCGGGTTCGTTGCGAACCTGCGCGACGCGACCGATCGCAAGGAAGCTGAAGCGCTGCTCGCGCATCAAGCCGTGCACGATCCCCTCACCGGACTTGCCAATCGAACCCTGATCCTGGACCGCGCCGAACAGATGCTTGCCCGGTGTTCTCGATCGCACGAACCCGCGGCGGCCCTGTTCGTCGACCTCGACAATTTCAAAGACGTCAACGACACCCTCGGTCACGAAGGGGGCGACAAGTTGCTCCAGGCGATCGCTGGCCGCTTTCTCGCGACGGTCCGAGTGAGTGACACCGTCGGTCGGCTCGGTGGCGACGAGTTCGTGATTCTGACGGAGGGAAGTTCGCTCGCAGCAGGACCCGAGCTTTTGGCCGAGCGGCTCCACGAAGTCCTCAACGAACCGTTTCATCTCGAGGGATTCGACGGTCGACCGGTGGTGATCACCGGAAGCATCGGGATCTCGAGCGGTCACCGAGGATCGGCGGAGGAACTTCTCCGCGATGCCGACCTGGCGCTCTACCGGGCGAAGGGCGAGGGCAAGGACCGCTGGGTCCTGTTCGAACCCGCGATGCAATCGGAAGTCCTCGATCGCCTGGGCCTGAAAATGGACTTGCAAAGCGCGCTCGAACGCGACGAGTTCTACCTGCTGTATCAACCGCTGTTCGATTTGGCCACGACCCAGATCTACGGAGTCGAGGCGTTGATCCGCTGGCGGCACCCGACTCGCGGGATCGTTGGGCCTGACGAGTTCATCCCGATGCTCGAGGAGAGTGGACTCATCATCGAGGTCGGGCGGTGGGTGCTCGCCGAAGCGTGCCGGCAGACGGCGGAATGGAAGCGGCACGGTTATGACCTGACCGTGTCGGTGAACGTGTCGATGCGCCAGCTCGAGACATCGACGTTGATCGACCACGTGCGCCAAGCTCTCGATGCCGCGGGGTTGGATGCTGGGTCGCTGTTGATCGAGATCACCGAAACGGCGCTGATGCGTGACGCGGATGCGACGATCGCCCGCCTCACGAAGTTGAAGTCTCTCGGTGTTCAGATTGCGATCGACGACTTCGGAACCGGGTACTCGTCGCTCGGCTACCTGCGTCAGTTCCCGGTCGACTCACTCAAGATCGATCGGTCGTTCATCACGGCTATGGGTGACTCGCCCGAATCCGGGGTCCTGATCCACACGATGGTGGCATTGGGCCGGGCACTCGGGCTCGGGACCTTGGCCGAAGGGATCGAAGACGAGGAGCAGCTGGAGCGGCTCCGAACCGAAGGGTGTGAACGCGGCCAGGGCTTTCTCGTGTCGCGGCCGATCGAGGCCCAGCAGGTCGTACTCATGCTCGATGCGCAAGGAGCGGTTTCCAGGGCGCGAGCGGCGGCGATCGGTCCGTGAGCGATCCCCCGAGTTGACCGCGCTATCGAGTCGGCAGCAGATCGTCGGTCGGCGGCGCCAGCGCTTCGTAGAGATCCGCCGATCCCTGACCGGGCGCATCCGCCGTCGGTCCCTCGATCGTGGACTCCTCGAGATCGTCCTCGAGGCCGAGATATCCGAGCCAGTCTTGCGGGGTCGCGTCCTGGTCGGGTCGCCAAAAGGTGTCGTCGCGAACGAGAGCCGTCGGCTCGAGATCCGTCGTCGTGTCCGATGTGGTCGTCATGCACGATGTATCGGCACATCGCCTCGGGGAACTGGATCTCGAGTTTTCCGTCCGCTCCCGCACGGCTGACGGGCGTCAGTGGTGTTGCCGGCTCACGAGACTTCGACGGCCGGCGCCGCGAACTGCGCGTTGTACAGCCGGGCGTACGCACCGTCCGCCGCCAGCAGCGTTTCGTGGTCGCCTTGTTCCATGATCTGACCGTCTTCCATCACGAGGATCGTGTCGGCGTCTCTGATCGTCGACAACCGATGGGCGATCACGAAGCTCGTTCGGTTGGATCGCAGCGCGGCCATCGCGCGCTGGATCATCACCTCGGTGCGAGTGTCCACGGAACTGGTGGCCTCGTCGAGGATCAGAATGGTGGGGTTGGCGAGGAACGCGCGAGCGATGGTGAGGAGCTGTTTCTCGCCCGCGCTGACGCTGCCGCCTTCGTCGTCGACCACGGTGTCGTAGCCGTGCGGCAGCGAGTGCACGAATCGATCGACGTACGTCGCTTGCGCCGCGGCGAGGATCTGGTCGTCCGTCGCGTTGAGATTCCCGTACGCGATGTTCTCCCGAATGGTGCCGCCGAACAACCACGTGTCCTGGAGCACCATGCCCATGTTCGAGCGGAGGTCGCGGCGGCGCATGTTGGAGATGTCGATGCCGTCAAGCAGGATTGCGCCGCCGTCGAGTTCGTAGAACCGCATGAGCAGGTTCACCAGGGTGGTCTTGCCCGCGCCGGTCGGACCGACGATCGCAATGGTCTGACCGGGCTGAGCGACGAGCGAGAGGTCCTCGATCAACGGTCGCTCAGGGTTGTACGAGAACGACACGTGATCGAACTCGACGCGACCCTTCGGTTCGAGGTCTTCGAGCGGAATCGCCGCCTCTTCCGGGTCCTCAGGTGCGTCGAGGAGTTCGAAGACCCGCTCCGCAGACGCAATGCCGGATTGCATCACATTGATCATCGATGCGAGTTGGGTCAACGGCTGGGTGAACTGGCGCGAGTACTGGATGAAGGCCTGGATGTCACCGATGGTCATCTGTCCCGAAGACACCCGGAGGCCGCCGATGAGCGCGATGGCGACGTAGTTCAGATTGCCGAAGAACATCATGGCGGGCTGGATCGCGCCCGAGATGAACTGCGCGCCGAAGCTCGCCTTGAACAGCTCTTCGTTCTTCTCGTTGAACTTCGCCTCGATGTCGCGTTGGCGCCCGAACACCTTGACGAGCGAGTGACCCGTGAAGGCTTCTTCGACCTGCGCGTTCAGGGTGCCGGTGTGGCGCCATTGATCGACGAACTTCTGCTTGGACCGTTTCGTGATCCGCTTCATCGTGAAGATCGACAACGGGATCGTCACCGCGGCAACGAGGGCCAGCATCGGCGAGATGGTGAACATCATGATCAGGACACCGGCGATGGAGAGCGACGACGTGAGCAGTTGGCTCATCGTCTGCTGCAAGCTTTGCGCGAGGTTGTCGATGTCGTTCGTGACGCGACTCAACATGTCGCCGCGCGGTTGTCGGTCCACGTAACGCAGCGGCATCCGGTGGAGCTTGTCCTCGACGTCGGCGCGCAACCGGAACATCGCCCGCTGGACGACACCGGCGAGGAGGTATGCCTGCGAGTACGAAAGGAGGGAACTCACGACGTAGATCCCGAGGACGAGCAGCAGCCGAGAATGGAGACGCGCGAACGGAATGCCCTTGCCGCCGAAGGCGCCGGTCACGATCATGTTCGTGGCACCGCCGAGCAACTTCGGCGCCAAGACCAACAGCGTGACGCTGGTGATCGCCAACGCCAAGACTGCGAAGACACCGATCGCCTCGGGTCGGAGTCGCTGGGCGAGGCGACGGGTGGAGTTCTTGAAGTCCTTGGATCGCTCGAGTGGCATACCGGCCGCCCCGAACCGGCCTCCGAACCCACCCCGCTGCTCCTCCGCAGGAGGCTTCACCACCGCGTGTTCGTCGGCACTCACGCCTTCCGCTTCACTCATGATTTCCGCTCTTGGCCCTGCGGGCCGGGCCGCTCGGGCCCCGTTCCGCTGGCTGATCGGCTGCGAGCGCGTGCCGGTCTCGCTTCACTCATGCCGCGGCTTCTTCTTCGGTGAGTTGGGAGGCGACGATTTCTTGGTAGGTCGGACAAGATTCGAGGAGTTCGGAGTGCGTGCCGTGGCCCACCTGCCGGCCATCTTCGATGACGAGGATCTGGTCGGCGTGGCGGATCGTGGACACCCGCTGCGCCACGATGACGGTGACCGCGTCGGTCACTACCGGCACGAGTGCTGCCCGCAAGTGCGCGTCCGTGGCGAGGTCGAGCGCCGAGAATGAATCGTCGAAGAGGTAGATGCCCGGGCGGCGCACCAGCGCGCGGGCAATGGCCAACCGTTGTCGTTGGCCGCCGGAGACGTTCGATCCGCCCTGCGCGACGACCGCGTCGAGCCCGCCCGGCATGGCCGCGACGAATCCCATGGCCTGGGCCACCTCGAGCGCCGCCCAGAGCTCTTCGTCGGTGGCTGTGGGGTTGGCGTGACGCAGGTTGCTGGCAACACTGCCGGTAAAGAGATACGGCTTCTGCGGGACGAGACCGATCCGACTCCACAGCAGCTCCGGCTCGATGTCTCGCACGTTGACACCATCGACGAGGACGTCGCCGCCGGTGGCGTCGAACAATCGCGGCACCAGATTCAACAGCGTGGTCTTGCCGGCACCGGTACTCCCGATGATCGCGACGGTCTCGCCCGCGCCGGCCCTGAAGGTGATGTCACACAGCACGGGGTTTTCCGCGCCCGGGTATTTGAACTCGACGTTGCGGAGCTCGAGTGAGCTCGGCCCGGTGAGTTCGGTGACTGGGTCCGTCGGCGGAACGACCGAGGATGTGGCGTTGAGTACTTCTTGGATTCGCTCCGCACTGACGGACGCGCGTGGTGCCATCACCGCAACGAACGTCGCCATCATGACGGACATCAGGATCTGGATGAGGTAGCTGAGGAACGCGATGAGCGCGCCGACCTTCATCTGGCCGTTGCTGATGCGATCCGCACCGATCCAGATCGCGGCGACGCTGGATGCGTTGAGGACGAACACGACGGTCGGGAACATGAACGCCATGAGCCGGCCGGCGCGCAGCGACGTCATGGTGAGGTCGTCGTTGGCGTGAGCGAACCGGTCTGCTTCGTGGGGTTCGCGCACGAATGCACGAACCACCCGCATGCCGGTGATCTGTTCCCGCAAGACCTCGTTGATGCGGTCGATGCGAACCTGCATGACCTGGAACTGGGGAACCATGCGCACGATCACGAGGCCGACGGCGATCACCAGTACCGGCACGCTGACGAGGAGGAGTAACGAGAGTGGGCCGTCCTCCCGGACCGCCATGATCGCGCCGCCGATGATCGTGATCGGGGCGGCGACGAGCAGCGTGCACGACATCAGGACGAGTACCTGCACCTGGGTGACGTCGTTCGTGATGCGCGTGATGAGTGACGGCGCACCGAACGCGGCCACGTCCTGTGCGGAGAAGTCCGTGACTCGGTGAAAGAGCGCCGACCGCACGTCGCGGCCGAAGGCCATCGCGGCGCGCGCGCCGTAGCGAACGGCCGCGATCGCGAACACCACCTGCACCAGGGTGATGAGGAGCATGAGACCGCCGGTCCGCCAGATGTAGCCGGTGTCGTGCGCGGCGATTCCTTTGTCGATGATGTCCGCGTTCAGCGAGGGGAGGAACAGCGTGCCCATCGTTTGGACGAAAGTCAGGGCGAGGACGACGGTCAGTAGGCCGCGGTATCGGAGCAGATAGGTGCGCAGCAGTCGGATCAACATGGCAGTCCCCGTTCCCAAACCGCCGGGCCCGAGTCGTCCGCGTTGGTGGTGGTGGTCGCGGTGCGAATGCCGTCGAGCAGCACGGACACGATCTCCTCGGAGGTCAGGGGCGCTTCGAGCAACAGCGCCGGATGGGTCCCGGCGATGGTCAGGCCGCGCAGGAGATGGGCAGCCTCCATGGGGCTGCGTCGCAACGAGTCGCGGTCGGGTTCGAAGACCTTGGCGATCTTGCTGAGGTCGGTGGACTGTTGTTGGACGGCAAGGGCAGAACCGGTCGAGCGCATCATCTCGATGGCCGTTCGGATGCGCATGATGTCGGCGACGCGTCGGCGCACGATCTCAACCGCCGCGATCACACGCGGCTCGAGGGGGAGGGAGGGGTCGATGGCGTCGAGCGCCGCGTCGGTCGCGGATGAGTCGAGTGCCGATCCGAGCACCGCGCCGAGCAAGGAGTCTTTGTCCGGAAATGCCCGAAAAATGGTGCCTTCGGCAATGCCGGCAGCCTCCGCGATCTGACGGGTCGTGACCGAAGATCCGTGCTCCAAGATCAACGGAAGGGTGGCCGCAACGATGCGCGCTCGGCGTTCTTCCGGGGGAAGCGCCGAGGCCCTCGAACGACCGGTTTCAGTGACTATTGGAGCGCTTTCGGACACAGTTGGAGTTGCAGGCACCCGGCGACTCTAGGTGAGTGAGCACTCACTCACCTCATTCGGCGGTCCCGAGGGCGAGGGTGAAGGGGATGACGGGACCCGAGCCGGCGTCGCGGAGTACGCCACCGACCTCGGTCAGCGTCCAGCGAGAGTCGGCAATGTCGTCGATGAGGAGCACCGGCCCGGTCGCAACCGAGTCATTCGCGGCGAACGCACCGCGCACATTGGCGTGCTGTTGGGCGCTGTTCTCCATCGTCGACTGTCGTTCGGTGGCGCGCACCTGGGTGACGACGGGACGGTAGGGGATGCGCAGACCATCCGCGACCCGTTGGGCGAAGGAGGCAACGAGCGCGGGCGCATGCAGGGACGGCACGCTCGTGACCCAGCGCGGCCGCGGGTCGGGTTCCCACGTCCGGAACAACCGGACGGTGGCATCCACGAGGTCGTCGGAGAACTGGCCGGCAACGCGCTGGTCTCGCACCAGGCCGCCCCACCCGCCGTCGCCGAGATAGGAGAGCGCACGACCGGGCTCGAGTTGGGCGTCGGCGGGGATGCGGCCACCTTCGGCGCGCATCTTGCGGGGATCGATCGTGAGGGGCTGGCTCCGGAGATACTCCTGCGCGCGCACGATCCGGGCGCGGTCGAGTTCGACCGGCAGTCCGGATCCGGTGCACCGGGAGCACCGGCCGCACGCGGTTGCCGTCGGGTCGTCCAGCGCGCGACCGAGCAGCTCCATCAGACAGGTCTCGCTCGCGAGGTAGTCGTCCATCACGCGCTGTTCGGCACGACGCTGATTCGTGACGTTCTCGATCCGCTCGGTCGGGTACTCCCAAGGCAGTGTGGTGCGGCGGTACTTCGTGCCGTCGCGCGCCACCACACCTTCGACCTCGAGGATCTTCAACATCGACGTGAGTCGACCGCGACGAATGTTCACCTCGGTCTCGATATCGCCGATTCGCACCCAGTCGCCGCGGTCTTCGAGGAGCGCAACGATGTCGTTCGCGATCTCGGCCGGTGGAAACGCGGTGCGGATGAAGTAGTCCTGGATGTCACGGTCCTCGTGACCGCTGAGCAGCACACCGTGGGCCTCACTGAGCGCACGTCCGGCGCGTCCGACCTGCTGGTAGTACGCGATCGGCGATCCCGGGGATTGGTAGTGGATCACGAACGCGAGATCGGGCTTGTCGTAGCCCATGCCGAGCGCCGAGGTGGCGACCAACACCTTGAGTTCGTTGGCGAGCAGACGATCCTCGAGCCGCTGGCGCAGCTCGGGATCGGTATCTCCGCTGTACGCCGCGGCGTCGATACCTTCCCGGCTCAGCCAGCCGGCGACGCGGTCGCAGTCCGCCACGGTTAGGCAGTAGACGATCCCGGTACCGGCGAGCGTGGGGATGATGGTGGCGAGCCAGGCCAATCGTTCAGGCTGGCTCGGCATCCGCAGGGTGTCGAGGACCAAGCTCGGCCGAGCCAACGACCCGCGGATCGTGCGCATCTCCGCGCCGAACTGCGTCTCGATATCCGCGACGACCCGGTCGTTGGCCGTCGCGGTGGTGCCGAGCACCGGCACCGAGTCCGGTAGAAGTTCGAGCACCTGCGCGATCCGGCGATAGTCGGGCCGGAAGTCATGGCCCCAGTCGCTGATGCAGTGCACTTCGTCGACGACGAGCAGACCCACACGTGGTGCGAGGGACGGGAGCACCGATTCGCGGAACGACGAGTTTGCGAACCGTTCCGGCGAAATGAGGAGCACATCGATCTCGTCACGGGCGAGTCGGTCGGCGATCTCGTCCCAGTCGTCTCGGTTGTTGCTGTTGATCGAAACGGTGGTGACCCCGCCGCGTTCGCCCGAGGCGATCTGGTTGCGCATCAATGCCAGCAGCGGAGAGACGATGACGGTGGGCCCGGCGCCGCGATTGCGAAGGAGCCGCGTCGCGACGAAATAGACCGCGCTCTTCCCCCACCCGGTGCGCTGCACCACGAGCACACGGCGGCGGTCGGCCACCAGCGCCTCAATGGCGTCGAGCTGACCGTCGCGAAAGGTGGCCGCCGACGAACCGACGAGCGCGCGCAGGACGTCGAGCGCTTCGGCGGCCAGGCGATCGTCGGTCATGGCCGGACCGTATCCGCACCGCGCGACCATGATCCGGGCCGAGTGGCCCGGATCTGGCGGTCCGGATCGGGCGATCCCGTTGCTGGAGAGGGTCCAACGTCTCGGCGCAGCCCGGCGTTACCGTCCTGATGCCAGATCGGCCAGGGGAGGTGGACATGTTCGGAGCCCGGCGCCGCCGTCAAGAACGCGAGCAGTTCCTCATGGTGCATTCGAAGATCGCGGCCATCCACGGTGACCTCCTCCGGCGCGACGAAGAGCTGCTCCGGGCGCTCTCGACGCTCACCGCCGCGACCGACCACGTGAGTGCGCGTCTCGAATCGGACTCCGCCATGGCGCGGGTCCTCACCGAGTTGGTCTCAGCCCGCGAGCCGGCGGCGATCGACCTCACCAGGGAGCGAGTCCTCGGCGGATCGGTGACCGGCGACCCGTCGGCGGAGCCCGCCCCACCCAACCGTCTGGCGTCACCCGCGCCGCGTCGAGCGGTCTGAGCGACGCCAGAGCGTTATTCGAACTCGTCGGGGAGTTCGGATTTGCGTTTGCTGACGAACTCGCGGAGTTCCTCGTCGATCGCCGGATCGAGAGCGGGCGGTTCGTAGCTCTCCAGGCGGGTCTTCCAGATCGCGTTGGCCCGCTGGGCCGCGTCGAGGGAGCCCTCTTCGCTCCACTGTTCGAAGCTCGAGTTGTCGGCGATGTCCGAGCGGTAGAACGCGTGCTCGAAGTTGGCGAGCGTGTGCGCGGCGCCGAGGAAGTGAACTCCGGGCACCTGCTCGCGGAAGGCGTCCATCGCCTGGCCGTTCTCTGAGAGGTCCAGCCCTTTCGCGAACGTGGCCAGCATGCCGAGTTGGTCGTCATCGATGACGAACTTCTCGTACCCAATCGCGAGACCGCCCTCGAGCCAACCGGCCGCGTGTAGCACGAAGTTCACGCCGGCCATGAGCGTGGGGATCAGCGTGGACGCGGACTCGTACGCCGCCTGCGCGTCCGGAACCTTCGACGCGGTGAGCGCGCCACCGGACCGGAACGGGACCCGCAGCCGGCGGGCTAGAGCAGCGCACGTGTAGAGCACGATCGCGGGCTCTGGTGTCCCGAACGTGGGTGCGCCGGTCTGCATCGACATCGAACTCGCGAACGACCCGAAGAGCACTGGCGCGCCGGGGCGAACGAGCTGGACGAATGCCATGCCCGCGAGCGCTTCGGCAAGGGTCTGGGCGGCGACGGCCGCGGAAGTGGTCGGTGCCATAGCGCCGGCGAGGATGAACGGCGTGATGATCGTCGCCTGATTGTGTTCGGCGTACACACGCGCGGCTTCGAGCATGGAGGCATCCCACACCAATGGCGACGACGCGTTGATCAGGCTCGTCATCACCGTGCGGTCCTGCAAGTCGCCACCGAAACCGATGCGCGCAAGTTCGAAACTGTCCTCGGCCCGGCTTCCCGCCGTGACTGAACCCATGAAGGCCTTGTCGCTGAAGCGCAGATGGGCGGACACCATGTCCAGGTGCCGCTTGCTGACGGGCACGTCGACGGGTTCGCACACCGTGCCGCCGGAATGGTGGAGATGGGGTGACAGGTACGCGAGCTTCACGAAGTTCTCGAAGTCCGCGAGCGTGGCATAACGGCGACCGCGGTCGAGGTCGAAGACGAACGGCGATCCGTAGTTCGGAGCAAAGACGGTGGCGTTCCCGCCGATCTGCACGTTGTTCGCCGGGTTGCGCGCGTGTTGCGTGTACACCTCGGGCGCGGTCGCCTGAACGAGCGAGCGACACAGGCCGCGAGGAAAACGCACGCGCGTCCCCTGCACGTCCGCACCGGCACCGCGGAACAGGTCGATGGCGAGTTGATGGTCCCGAACCTCGATGCCGACCTCTTCGAGGATCGTGTCGGCATTGTGCTCCACGATCTCGAGGCCTTCCTCGGACACGAGTTCGTACGGCCGCAGTTGACGGGTCAGGAACGGCTCGCGCGCGATCACGTGCGCGGCGCGTACTGCTTGACGCCCGGCTCGCCCTCCGCTGCGCCGACCCTTGGGTTGCTCCGTCACGGTGTCTCCTTGATGGTTCGGCGCGCCCGGGTGCGGATCGGCGCGCGGCGTTCGGGAAGATCGACGAACTCGACGAGGCGGGGGGTGGGCGCGGTCGTATGGGGAAAGCCCATCGCCGCCACGAACAGTTCCTGGAAGCGCGGTTCTATCGCCGTCTCCAACTTCACGACGTGCCGGACCGCGCTCTCGATTTCGCGGCGTTGCGCGCCGGAGAGCAGGGCCCGGACCGCGCCGGCGCCGGCAGCATTGCCGACACCGCGCACACCGTCGAGCGGACAGTCGGGCACGAGTCCGAGCACCATCGCGTACAACGGGTCGATGTGCGCGCCAAACGCGCCGGCCAGTCGAATGTCGGTGACGGTCGTCAGGTCCGCGTGTTCGAGCAAGAGGTCGATGCCGGCCCGGAGTGCAGCCTTCGCAAGTTGGATCGCACGCACGTCGTTCTGGGTGACGCGGAGTTGCGTGTCGCTATCTTCGAAGAGGACGTACGCGAACGTCCGCCCGTCGGGGACGACGTGCGGCGTGGATCTATCACCGGGTCGGATCGTGCCGTCGGCCGTGATCACCCCGGCGAGGAACAGTTCGGCGATCGCTTCGACGATGCCGGACCCGCAGATCCCAGTGACTGCGGGGGCTTCGGACTCGAACGCGGGATCGTCGCTCCAGCGATCGCACCCGATGACCCGCACCCGCGGGGCCAGGGTGGCGCGATCGATGCGGACCCGTTCGATCGCGCCGACGGTGGCGCGCTGCCCGCTGCTGATCTGGGCGCCCTCGAACGCGGGGCCGGTCGGGCTCGATGCGGCGAACACCGCGTCGACCGAACCGAGGACGATCTCGGCGTTGGTGCCGATGTCCACCAACAGCTGCGGGTGATCGGAGCGATGCGGTCCTTCGGCCAGCATCGCGGCGGCGGTGTCGGCGCCGACGTGACCGGCGATGCACGGCAGGAGATAGACCGCGGCGTTCGGGAGGTCGACGCCGAGATCGCGCGCCCGAGTGTGCACGGCCTCGTCGGTCGCGAGTTCGAAGGGCGCGGTCCCGAGCGGCGTCGGATCGATGCCGAGCACGAGGTGATGCATGATCGGATTTCCAACGATCACCGTGTCCAGCACGTGGGTCGGGTCGACGGCCGCTGCGTCCGTCAGCTCCCGCACCAGTTCGGCGAGCGCCGTCCGAACTGCGGCGGTCAGCTGCTGCTGACCACCCGGGTTCATCATCACGTACGAGACGCGGCTCATGAGGTCTTCGCCGAAGCGGATCTGCGGGTTCATCCGTCCTGCGGATCCGAGGACCTCGCCCGTCGTGAGATCGCACAGGTGGCCGGCGATGGTGGTGGAACCGACATCGATGGCGATCCCGTAGACAGCGTCGGTAAATTCGGCAAACGCAGCGGCGAGTGTGGGAGGCCCGCCGTCCGGGTTGTGTCGCAACGCGAGTGTCGCGGCGCGCGGTTCCCCTGCGAACGCGCCATGCAACCCGACGAGCGCGCCGGTGTCCACGCCGCCAACCTCGATGCCGTGTTGCTCCCGCATCGCGCCACGAATCGCGCCGACGAGACTCTCCCGGTCCGAAACTTCCCCATCCTCAATCTCGACGTAGGCGAGCGTCACGACTGGATCGACGACGAGATCGTCGAGGGTCACGGTCTTGCGTACCACCTGCCGATGCACCTGGCTGGCGGCCGGCACGTCGATGACCGCGTCGTGCTGGAGGGTGGCCGAGCACCCGAGACGAGCGTTCGGTGCGAGCGGTCGGTTGGCTCGGTAGTCGGTTTCCATCGCCGCCGGCACGGAAAGCGCAGAGTCGTCCGACTGGATCGACCACTTGGCGAACGAACCAGTCGTCGGCAGCACTTGGCAGTGTCCGCAGATGCCGCGGCCACCACACACGGTGTCGAGGTCGACGCCCAAGGCCCGGGCCGCGTCGAGCACGGTCGTGCCCGCTGGCACCGTCCCGGCGAGGCCGGACGGGGTGAAGACCACGCGAACGTTGGTCACGATGCGGGGCCGGGCTCGTAGCCAGAGTTGCGAGCGATGGCCGTGAGGCGTTCTTTCGAATACTCGGCGTCGAAGCGGGCGGCGGCGGCATCGGCCTCGGCCTGCAACGCGCCGGCGTTGAGCCCGGCGGGGAGCGGCACCGCGTCGCGTCGCCACTCCGACACGTAGTCCGTGGCCTGCGTCAAGCCCGCGGCCATCGCGGCTTCGTCGACGGCGCGCTGGAATCGGCGTGGCAGGACGGCTTGATAGCGGGTCCGGCCCTCCTGCGCGTTCACCTGAGTCGGGATGTCCCGCCACCAAATGGTCACGAGCTTCGGGGCCACGATCAGGCCACCGCGGCGCGCACGGCCGCCGCGAACGGATCGAGGCCGACGTGGACGTGTTCGAACGCGAGTCCGAGCCGCTCGGCCGCGGCGCGTCCAAGATCGCTCAGCTCGGGATCGTCGGACTGCGACAGCAAGACAACCCGGGTGTAGTGACCGAAGTACTGGTCGCGCAGCTCCGGGTGCCGGTCCAGCCCGAGCCCTTGGATGACCAGCGCGTCGAAGTGCCGGGCGAGGAAGTCGGTGAGATAGAAGGTGCCGGGTTCGGCGTCGGCGAGTGCGGCGAAGGTCGCGGCGCCGGCGAGGAACTCGTAGCAGTGAGCACCGGGAAGCCGGGTCGCACCGAGCCGGCTGATCAGCGGGTCGAGGAGACCGCCGGTGCCGCAGTCGGCGTACGCGATGAACACGCGATCGTGCGGTACCGCGGCCGCGACCGCGCGCTCGACGGCCGCCGGAATCTCTGCGGGACGGTTGTGCAGGTTCGCAGGCAGATACACGACGTCGACGCGGTCATCGCCGTCCGGAAGCTGGCTGAGCACGGTCCGCAACTCACGAACGAGTGCGCCGCACGCGACCACCAGGGTCCGGGCCGCGCTCGACTCAGACACGGGCTCGACGCTGCGCAACCAACGTCTTCGCAGTCTCGGCCGCGATCGACGCGTCACGGCAGTACGCGTCGGCGCCGACCGCGGCACCGAACTCTTCGTTGAGTGGAGCGCCACCGACGAGCACGATGTAGTCGTCGCGTCGCCCTTTGTCCTTCAGCGTGTCGATGACGATCTTCATGTAAGGCATCGTCGTGGTGAGGAGCGCCGAGAGTCCGAGGATGTCGGGCTGGTGCTCGTCCAACGCGGCGAGGTACTCGTCCACGGACGTGTTCACCCCGAGGTCGATGACGTCGAAGCCGGCGCCTTCCATCATCATCGCAACGAGGTTCTTCCCGATGTCGTGGATGTCGCCCTTCACGGTTCCGATGACGATCGTGCCGATCGGCTTGGCGCCGGTCTCGGCGAGCAGGGGACGCAGGAGTGCCATGCCCGCTTTCATCGCGTTGGCGGACAGCAGGACTTCCGGAACGAAGAGAATGCCGTCCCGGAAGTCGATACCGACGATGCGCATACCCTCCACGAGCGCGTCGTCGAGCACCTGCTGGGCCGAGCTACCACGGTCCAACAGGATCTGTGTGCCCTCCGCGATCTCGTCGGCCAAGCCGTCGTACAGGTCGTCGTGCATCTGACTGATGAGCTCGGCGTCGGCGAGGGCCGAGAGGTCGATGGCGTCGTCGTCCGGTTGGTCGGTCATCGATCCCCACTGCATGTGCGGCGGTCGTGGTTTTCCACGATGCGGTTAGCCTCCACGATGTGGAAATGATACTGCGCCGGCGCGACGTGATGGCCGGAGCCGGAGCCGATGCCTGACGTCCAGTCGGTTGAGCGTGCCTTCTTGGTGCTGCGGACGGTGGCGACCGGCTCCGGTGGCGTCAGCGACCTCGCTCGCCGCGCCGGACTTCCCGTGAGCACGACCGCGCGCTTGCTCGCCACTCTCGAGCACCTCGGCGCGGTCGTCCGGGTCGAACCGGGTCCGGGGTTTCGGATCGGCCCGTCGATCGGTGACCTAGCGTCCGCCACAGACGCGACGGCCGGCATCGCAACGCGAGCGCGGGTGCACCTGGAAGCGCTCGTCGCGGAGGTTGGCGAGACCGCAGGAGTCTCGGTACCGGACGGAAGGCGTGAGGTCCGGTACTTGGATCAGGTCGAGTGCGACAAGGACGTGATCCTGCGCGATTGGAGCGGCGTGAGCGTGCCACTTCACGCGGTGTCGAGCGGTCTGGTTTTGCTGGCGGCGCGGACCGAATCCGAGGTCCGCGAATACTGCGCGCACGGGTTGGCGCGGTTCACCAATCGCACGACGACGCGCACTGCCGAACTCAAGCGCCGCCTCGGTCAGATCCGTAAGGACGGCTACGCCTGGACCGTCGAGGAGTTCATCGACGGTGTGAGTTCCGTCGCGGCCCCGATCCGAGACGGCACGGGTCATGTCATCGGCGCGCTGCACGTGCACGGTCCGAGCTATCGCGTGAAGAGTTCGAACCGGAAGGTGATTCGTGCGCTGCTCGCCACGGCGGGCCGCCTCTCCGCGTAAGTGGGCGAGCACCTGACGCCAAATCCATTCAGCCCGTAGGGTTCGGCGGATGGGCGATGAGGCAGCACCGATGATCTCGTGTCGTGGGGTGTGGAAGGTGTTCGGCCCGAAGGCCGAGCGGGTTGTTGGTTCGCCCGATGCGGACCTTCCACGCGCCGAACTCGAGGCCCGCACCGGGTGCGTCGCTGCGGTCAGGGACGTGAGCTTCGACGTTCCCGAGGGTGGAGTCTTCGTGGTCATGGGCCTCTCCGGATCGGGGAAGTCCACGCTCATCCGCTGCTTCAGCCGGTTGATCGAGCCCACCGCGGGCGAGGTCCGGATCGACGGCCAAGACGTGCTCGGACTCAATGCCGGTGAGCTGCGCGAACTCCGCCGGACGCGCCTCTCGATGGTGTTCCAGAACTTCGGGCTGCTCCCGCACCGGCGGGCGCTCGACAACATTGCCTTCGGTCTCGAAGTCCAGGGCATGGGCAAGGAGGACCGGCTGGCGCGGGCAACCGAGATGCTCGATCTCGTTGGGCTCGGGTCGGTGGGCGAGTCTTATCCCGATGAGTTGTCGGGCGGGATGCAGCAGCGGGTCGGGCTGGCCCGTGCGCTCGCCAACGACCCCGCGATCCTGCTTTTCGACGAGCCGTTCTCCGCGCTGGATCCGCTCATCCGGCGGGACATGCAGGACGAGGTCGTACGTCTCCAACGTGAACTCAAGAAGACGGTGGTGTTCATCACCCACGACCTCGCCGAGGCACTGAAGGTGGGGGACCGGATCGCGATCATGCGCGACGGTCGGTTCGTGCAGGTGGGTACGCCTGAGGAAGTGGTCTCCGCACCGGCGGACGATTACGTGCGGGATTTCGTGCGCGATGTTCCCCGTGGCCGCGTGCTCACGGCTCGCGCCATCATGAATCCGGTGGCCGAGGGCGCGACGGCGCGCGTATACGCGGCGACGAAGGTGAGCGATCTCGTGCCGGTCGTTGCTGCGACGGATGGTCCCGTGGCCGTGTACGACGACGACGGCACGGTGTGTGGTTCGGTCGATCGGGTGTGCGTCCTCGATTCGCTCGCCGACGTCCCGGTCCCAGGGTGACGGTGGTCCGATGACCACGGCGCTCGTTTCCCATGGCCGGGCCGTCGTCGATCTCGGGGCCGATCCACCGCGAACCCGTGGGCGGATCGATCCGCTGCGAGTCGCGATCGCGGTGGGTGCACTCGTCGTGTTCACTGCCGTGCTCGCGATTGTGTGGGGCGACCCCACAGCCGGATGGTGGGACTTCGGCATCTCGCAGTGGGTGGACCACGTCAAGGACTGGCTCATCCTCAACCGCTCGGACAACTGGGCCTTCGTCGACGGCTTCACCCCGGTCGCACACTTTCTGAACAACCTGGTGCAGTGGACCGTCGACGGACTGAACTTCGTGACGTGGGTCGGAGTACTCGCCGCGGCCACGCTCGTGGCGTTGCGAGTATCGGGATGGTCGGCCGCGCTCATCGCCGCGGCCGGCACAGTCCTCATCGGCGTGTTGCAACTCTGGGACTCGGCGATGCTGACCGTGGCGCTCATCCTCGTATCGGTCGTGATCGCGTTCGCTCTCGGGATCCCGCTTGGCATCCTGAGTGCACGCCGGTCCGGGTTTGAACGCGCCACCAAAGTGGGGCTCGACGCCATGCAGGTGTTGCCGGCGTTCTGTTACCTGCTGCCGATGGTGTTGCTCTTCGACATCGGGTATCCGCCAGCGATCATTGCGACCGTCGTCTTCGCGCTTCCCGCCACGATCCGGCTCACGGCGCATGGGATCCGAGGCGTGCCGGCGTCGGCGGTCGAGGTCGGCACGGCGTTCGGTGCCGATTCGCGTCAGACGCTGCGCAAGATCGAGCTGCCGCTCGCACGCCCGGCACTGCTCCTCGCGGTGAACCAGACCGTGAACCTCGCCCTCGGTGTGGTGGTGATCGCGGCGTTGGTCGGTGCGGGTGGCCTCGGACAGGACGTGCTGACCGCTCTCCAACACGTCGACGTCGGCGCCGGATTCCAGGCGGGACTCGCGATCGTTACGATCGCGATCGTCGTCGACCGGATGAGCCGGGGTCGGACCCAAACTGCGGCGCGCGCATATCAAAAGGCTCGGACGCCCGAACGGGCTCGTGCCGAACTGATCGCCGGTGTCGTGCTGATCGTCGTGTTGGTCATCGGGGCGAAAATTGCGTCGGCGGGTTCGTTCCCGACGTCGGTCCATTGGTCGATCGTCGGGCCGGTGAACGACGTCGTCGACTGGATACGGGAGAGTTTGGGCTGGTTGTCGTCATTGAGCGATTTCGTGGTGACCGACATCCTCACTCCGATGCGCGACTTCCTCACCGACCTGCCGTGGTGGGGGGTCGCCGGTGGGCTGACTGCGATCGGATGGATCAGCGGCGGACGGCGAGTGGCGATCGCCTGCGCGGTCGCGCTGCTCGTGATCGCCGGCCTGCAGACCACCCAGTCCGACAGTGGCAGCATCTGGTTCGACACGATGGACACGCTGACCCAGGTCACGATCGCGGTGCTCTTGTCGGTGCTCATCGCGATTCCCATCGGGGTCGTGGCCGGTCTCAGCGAACGGTTCCTCACCGGGATCCGCCCGCTGCTCGATGCGATGCAGGTGCTCCCGGCATTCGTGTATCTCGTACCGGTGATCGCGTTGTTCAACCCGGGCCGGTTCCCCGGCATCGTCGCGTCACTCGTCTACGCACTGCCGCTCGGCATCCGGCTGACCGCCCTCGGTATCCGGGACGTCCCACCGACCACGATCGAGGCGGCGCAAGCGATGGGCGCGACTCGCGTGCAGGTCCTGGTCAAGGTGCAGATGCCCCAAGCGTGGCGCTCGATCCTGCTCGGCGTCAACCAGACCATCCTGATGGTCTTCTCGGTGGTGGTGATCGCCGGCCTCATCGGAGGCGGGGCGCTCGGTCTCGACGTGGTCTACGGTCTGAGCAAGGGCCAGCTGGGGCTCGGTATCGAAGCCGGAATCGCGATCGTCGCGTTGGCCGTCGTCCTCGACCGCATCACACAAGCTTGGGGCGCATCGAGTGGCCGGCGGACACCGCACGCGGGATGACGACCGAGGTTCACGACGGTTCGTGAAAGTGTCGACCAAGGGGAGAGATCGAATGATGCGCACGAAGCGCGGGTTGATCGCAACGATGGCGATCGCGATGTTGGTGTTCGCAGCATGCGGGAGCAGCAGCGGGAGTAAGGCGAGTCCAGACACCAAGGCCGCGAGCGGCGGGTCGGGCAAGTACGGCGGTGGGGTGACGATCGCAGTGAACCCGTGGGACGGCTCCGCGGCGAACGCCAACGTCGCCAAGGTCGTCCTCGAGAAGCAGGGCGTGACGGTCGCGTTGAAGGACATCGACGAGAACGCGGTGTGGGCCGGCCTGGACTCGGGCTCGATCGATGCCAACCTCGAGGTGTGGCCATCGGGCCACGGCTCGGACATCTCCACCTACATCACGAAGAAGAAGTCGGTTGTCAACGGTGGGCTGATTGGGCCCAACGGCCACATCGGCTGGTACATCCCGGACTTCGTTGCCACCGCCCACCCCGAGTTCAAGACCTGGGAAGGGCTGAAGACGCCGGCGGCGGCGAACTACTTCAAGACCGCCGAGACCGGCGACAAGGGCCAGTTCCTCCTCGGTGACCCGAGCTACGTGTCCTACGACAAGGACATCATCAAGAACCTGAACCTGCCGTTCCAGGTCGTGGTCGGTGGCAGTGAGGCGACGCTGATCACCACGCTGGACAAGGCGTTCAAAAACAAGACGCC
>JANYJV010000018.1 GCA_025361725.1 Acidimicrobiia bacterium
TTCGCTCGGGCGGCGCTCGCGAACGAATCCGCGCCGTTACTCGGCCGCTACTACGTGCGCCGCTTCGCCCGGATTTTCCCCGCCTATTGGCTCGCGCTCGCAGCGTGGCTCTTTGTCGTTGGTCCCGATCAGGTGCCCGGAATCGGACAAGCGGCTGAATACTTCGGGTTGGTTCAGAACTACCACGCTGGGAGTTTCCTCCGTGGCCTTGGCGTCGCGTGGTCACTCGTGATCGAAGTCAGCTTCTATTTGGTGCTTCCGTTGCTCGCCTGGTTCCTCAGGGGCTGGCGACCGGCGAGTACACGAGCGGCGCGAGTGAGACGCCAGCTCGTCGGGCTTGGGTGCATGTACGTACTCGGAATCGCAGCACGTGCATGGTCCGCACATTCCCGAAGCGCGTTCGTGTTTCAACATCACCTCTGGCGTCCCCATCGCTACATCGATCTTTGGTTGCCGGCATACCTGGATTGGTTCGCACTCGGGATGATCATCGCGGTCATCGCCGCAGTTGCTCAGAGCGGTGACGCAACAGCTCGTTCGATCGCGCCGCTGGTCCGTCGAACTGCTCTGGCATGGCTCGGTGCGTTCGGGGTGTACTGCCTTCTTCAACAGGCCGACTATCCGACCGTCGTCGGGACGCGGTACTCGATGTTCCAGGTGCTCACGAGGAACACGCTCATGCCGGTCGTCGCTCTGCTCGTAGTCGCCCCGGTCGCGCTGGTGCCCGGGGGCAGCGGGGCCATACGGGCAGTACTCCGGAGTCGGGCACTGGTCGCCGTCGGCACGGTGTCGTATGGCATCTACCTCTGGCACCTCATCGCGACGTACCAAGTCTCTACCTGGATCTCCGAGGGGAGCCTTCCGCGAAGTGCACTGGTCGAGGTTCTCCTTGTGGTCGCCCTCACCGCCACGACGGCGACACTGAGTTACGTCTTCGTCGAGCGCCCGTTCATCGGATGGTCGGCTCGGGTCGGACGCACGGCGCGCCCCGATTCTGAACGTTCGAAGGTCTCAGCGGTGGTTCCATCATGAGCGTCGTGGCGCCGCCCGTAAGCACTCTTGGGTCAGGAGTTCGAGCGGGTCGGACTTCGATCTTGGGCTACGTCGGATTTGCGCTGCTGGTGTACCTGCCGCTGCTGTTGACGCGGCCGGGCCGGGTGGCGGCGGATACCAAGAGTTACCTGTACCTCGACCCCGGGCGATTGCTCGATCGGGTGGGTTCGCTGTGGGATCCGAACATCGGGCTCGGCACCGTGAGCCACCAGTCGATCGGGTACCTGTTCCCACTCGGGCCGTTCTACTGGGTCACCGAGCAGGCACTGGGTTTGCCGTCGTGGGTGGCGCAGCGACTCTGGCTCGGAACGCTGCTGTTCGGCGCCGGGCTCGGGATGCGCTACCTGCTTCGCACCCTCGACGTTCGTGGTCCCGGTGTCCCGGTTGCGGTGCTTGCCTTCTCGTTGAGCCCGTACGCGCTCGAGTTCTCGTCGCGGTTGAGTGTGTTGCTCGGACCGTGGGCCGCGCTGCCGTGGTTGCTCGCGCTCATGATCCGCGCGTTGCGCGTCGGCGGCTGGAAGTACCCGGCACTGTTTGCACTCACGGTCCAACTGGTGGGGGGTGTGAACGCGACCGCCCTGCTCTTCGCGTTGATCGGACCTGCCGCGTGGTTCCCGTACGCGGTGTGGGTGCGACGCGACGCCACCTTGGCTCGAGCGTGGGGCGTGGTGTGGCGCACCAGTCTGCTCACGATTGTGACGTCGCTCTGGTGGGTGGCCGGCCTCTTCATCGAGGGTCGGTACGGGATGGGGATCCTGCGCTTCACCGAATCGATCGAGGTCGTGTCGGCAACATCGACCGCGACGGAGATCCTGCGCGGGCTCGGCTACTGGTTCTTCTACGGCGGGGACCAACGCGGCCTGTGGAACGACGGCATGCTGGACTTCAGCCGCATCCCATGGCTGATCGCGGTGAGCTTCTTGATTCCCGCGATGTCGCTGCTCGCCGCCGGATTGTTGCGCTGGCGGGATCGCACGTTCTTTGCGTTGATTGCGCTGCTCGGCATGGTGATCGCGGTCGCCGCGTCGCCGTTTCACGACCCCACCGCGCTCGGTTCCGTCTTCAAAGCGTTCGCAACGAGCTCGACGGCCGGGTTCGCACTGCGCAGCACCGCCCGCGCCGTGCCGCTCATCTCGCTGGGACTCTCGGTGCTGCTAGGAGCGGGGGTCACCACCGCCTGGCGCGCGCTGGACCGGAACGGTCGGGGCCTGATCGGAGTCGGCGCCGCAGTGCTCGTGGGCGCGTTGTGTGTTGCCAACGCACCCGGGCTTTGGAACGGCCGTTACTACAGCACGTACCTCGAGCGCTCGGAGTCGGTACCCGCGTACTGGAAGCAGGCGTTGGCTGCACTCGACCGGCGAGGTCCGTCCACGCGGGTGTTGGCCGTTCCCGGTGCGGATTTCGCGGCGTACCGATGGGGGAACACCATCGACCCGATCGAACCCGGGCTGATGGATCGTCCCTACGTGGCTCGCGAGTTGGTGCCGTGGGGCGGTGACGCGACGACGAACCTGTTGATCGCGGTGGACCGCCGGCTCCAAGACCGGCTGCTCGAACCGAATGCGATCGCACCGGTCGCTCGTTTGATGGGCGTGGGCGACGTCATGTTGCGCATGGACCTGCTCACCGATCAGTTCTCACTGGTGCCGGCGAAGGATCTCTGGAGCGACCTCACGAAGCAGGGCACTCCGGCGGGGCTGGTTGCGCCGAAGACGTTCGGAACGAAGATCCCGGGCCATCTTCTCGCGCCGGACATCGGCGATCCGTCCAAGCCGCCGCAGCCGGAACCGGCACCGGTCGCGGTGTTCGCGGTGAAGGATCCCGTGGGCATCGTGCGCGCGAAGTCTGCTGCCGATCCGCTGATCGTCGACGGTGACGGTGAGGGGCTGGTGGACGCGGCGGCGGCCGGCGTACTGAACGGCTCGCAGCTCGTGATTTCCTCACCCGCGTTCGACGGACGGGTGGCGGCGCTCCGCAAGCAGGTGCCGGCCGGTGCCGTGTTGGTGGTGACGGACTCGAACCGCCGGCGAGGAATGCGCTGGGCCGGAATGCGCAACAACTACGGCTACACCGAGCAGGCGAACGAGAAGCCGCTCCAAGAGGATCTGCTCGATCAACGGCTCGAGGTGTTCCCGAACTCGAAGGACGGTTCGAAAACGGTCACCGAGCTACGGGGCGTCAAGGCGATCCGCGCCACCACCTACGGAACCCCCGCGTTCGGTTACGCGCCCGAGGTTCGTCCGAGTCAGGCGCTCGACGGCGACCCCAAGACGGCATGGGAAGTGGCATCAGGAATCAACGACGTCGGCCCCGAGCGGCTGCGTATCGACCTCGAACACCCGATTACCACGGACCGGATCGGATTGCTACAGGCCAACGAAGGGGCGCGCGGGCGTTGGATCACGCGCGTCGGACTGCGGTTCGACGGTGGTCCCATGCTCTACCGGCCGCTCACCCTTGCGTCGCGCAAGCACCGCGGCGAAGAGATTCAGTTCCCTGCTCAGAAGTTCTCGACCGTCGAGATTCAGATCGCCGGCACCGTCCGGAACCAAGTGGCGAAGGTGGCCACCGAAAAGGGCCGGTTGCGCAAGACCGGAGTGGGATTCGCCGAAGTCAAGCTCGTGGACAACGTGCCGAACGCGCGCCCGGTGCGCGCTACCGAAGTGGAACGGCTGCCGCAGGATCTGATGCGCGCGCTCGGCACTCGTTCCGCCGCGCACCCGCTCGCGATCATCATGACGCCGACGTTCGCGGACTTCCGCCGCAAGTTCGAGTTGCCGACCCCACGGGCGTTCTCATTGAGCGGTGAGGTTCGCCTGAACGCGCAGGGGCGCGACGACGCGCTGGATCGTGCTCTCGGCATCCCACTCTCGGGCGAGGGTGGCATCACGGTGACCTCGACCGAACGACTCGGCAATGTGGCCGCCCGGAGTTCGGCGGCGTTCGACGCCAACCCGAAGACCGCGTGGAACAGCCGGAGCCGGGACCTCGTGGGTGAGGGGATCACGCTCCAGGTCCCCAACCCGGTCACCTTTGATCACCTCGACCTCCAGGTGGTGGCCGACGGCCGTCACTCGACGCCGACCCGATTGCGCATCGCGTCGAACGACGGAACGAGCCGGGTCATTGATATTGCTGCGGGTGCGGTGACCGATGGTGTGAAGTCGGTGACGCCTCGCTTCGAGCCCATCACCGGCGATCGCTTCACCATCACCTTGGATGCAGTGACGCTTCTGCAGGTGCGGGGTTCCAACGGAGCGCCGATCACGCTGCCGATCGCGATTGCCGAGATGGGTATCCCCGGCGTGCAGCGCGCCGCAATGCCCGTGCTGATGCCGACGCGCTGCGTGGAGCGGCAACTCCGCGTCGACGGCACACCGTTCCCCGTTCGGGTCACCGGGACGACGGCCGATGCTGAGCAGGGTCGGGCGCTCACGTTCTCGCCGTGTGATCTCGCATCCACGCTTGCGCTGGGTGCCGGAACCCATCAGCTCGATGCGTCCACCACCCGACGCGACGGCCTCGCTTTCGGCCGCATGCTGCTGACCTCGGCTGCCAACGGAGCCGCTGCACCCGTGAGCACCTACGCGCAGCCCGCCGCCGAGCGCGTCGACGCGGCTCGGGTGCCGCACGTCCGGGTCGTGCATCGCGGCCGCACGTCGATGCAGATTCGTGCGACCGGCGGACGGGACCCGTTCTGGATGGTGCTGGGACAGAGCTTCAATCGGGGATGGCACGCGACTGCGGAGGGCAAGGATCTTGGTGACGCACAACTCGTCGACGGGTTCGCGAACGGTTGGCGTGTGTCACCGCACCGAGACGGCTCGCCGGTGACGATCACCCTCGAATGGACGCCACAGCAATACGTGAAGGGCGCGCTGATCGCGTCCGGCATCGGCGTGCTCGCTTGTCTGGGCATCATCGTCGGTGCGGCGCGACGGCGCCGCCGCCGGACGGCGTCTGACGATGATGACATCTACTCGGACCGGGACACCGTCGCGAATGTGGCCGTCGATGGTGACGCCACGCCGGCCCGAGCCGAGGCCGCGTTCGCATCGTTCCGATCGCAAGCGGCGCCGGCATCGTGGACGAGTGCGGTCATGGCCGCGGGTGCGATCGGGTTCGGCACTGCGGTGTTGACCCGCACGACGCTGGGAGTGGTGGTGGCGCTCTGTGTGCTCGGGGTCTTGCGGTGGCCGCGCGCTCGGATCGCTCTCCGGCTTGCACCGGCGGTGGTGATGGTGCTCGTCGGCTTCTACGTGGCGTGGGGGCAGTTCCGACACAACTACACCGCCAACTTCGAGTGGCCGAGGTACTTCGAACCTGCCCGCAACGTCAGTTGGCTCGTGGTGATCTTCCTCGCGGCCGATGTGGTCGTCGGCCGAGTGTTGAAGACGGACGATCACCGGTCGGGCTAAGGGGTCTTGGTCGAAGGTTTCGAGGAGGCAACTTTGCCGGGGATCCCGAGCTGGGGGACCAGCCACCGGCCGACGAGGTCGGCGCCGGCCCTCGAGAGGTGGACCCCGTCGACCCGAGTCGCGACGCCGTTGGTCGTCGTCTCGTAGACGCCCTTCGGGCAGAGGAACGTAAAGAGGTCGACGAGCTGCA
>JANYJV010000072.1 GCA_025361725.1 Acidimicrobiia bacterium
TGAGGATCACAGTGGTGCCGCGATCGACGAGCTCCGCAAGCATGTCCCAGAGATGATTGCGGCTCACGGGGTCGAGCCCGGTGGTCGGCTCGTCGAGGAACAGCACCGCCGGGTCTCCCATGAGGCTGGCGGCAAGGTCGAGCCTCCGGCGCATGCCGCCCGAGTAGGTCCGCACGAGCGCGGTGGCGAAGTCCGTGAGGTCGAGTTGCTCGAGCAGCTCGGCACTGCGGGTCGCGGCCTCCGCCTTGGTCATGCCGCGTAAGCGGCCGACGGTGACGAGGTTGAGCATGGCCGACATGAGGTCGTCGACGGTCGACTGCTGTGACGCGACACCGATCTGTTCGCGAACGCGATCGGGGTGGCTGGCGACGTCGATGCCGGCCACCGTGGCCGAACCCTCGGTCGGCCGACTCAGCGTGGTCAGGATGCGGATCGCCGTCGTTTTCCCGGCGCCGTTGTGGCCGAGGAGACCGAGGACCGTCCCCGGCTCGACGGTCAGATCGAGACTGCGAAGCGCCCAGAGATCGCCGAAGCGTTTGCCGAGACCGGTGGTTGTGACGCCGCCGATGGGCGCCGGGGGGACGACGCCTTCCGTCGTGGTGGTGGTTTCGTACATGGTACGAGACCTTAGCAGTACACTGTACGAGATGCCACGGGAAAAGCTCTCGCCAGGAAGTGCTCGTGACGGCGTTGACGCAGCGCACTCATCGGGCGTCGAATCGCTGATCGACGCGAGCCTCGCTCGCGCCGCGGCCAAGGTGGATGCCAAGACGGCGCGGGCGGCGGCGAAGGTGGAAGCGAAGACGGCCCAGGCCGTGGCGAAGGTCGACGAGAAGGCCGACCGCATGGCGACCAAGATGAGCCAGAAGGCCGAGAAACTCGCGCACCACGCGGCCCGTGGGGCTGCAGTTTTCGACCGGGTGGCGTCCCACCTCGAAGCGGTCGACCTGTGGACCCGGACCGAGCCCGGCGCGCGCAAGCCGCGCCTCGGCCGCTTGGAGATCGCAGCGGCGGGGATCGGTATTGCCGATACCGACGGTCTGCACGCAGTGTCCATGCGACGGCTGGCGACGGAACTCGATGTGGGGACGATGACGCTCTACCACTACGTGCACACCAAGGTGGAGCTGCTGGCGATCATGGTCGATGCGCTGGTCAGTGAGGTCGTGCTCCCAGCCGGAGAAGAACTGTCGGCGGACTGGCGCGAGGCCGTGACGACGATCGCGTGCCGCACTCGTGACGTCCTGCGTCGACACCCGTGGGTGTTGGAGGTCAACGCCGATCCGAGCATCGGGCCGAACGCGTTGCGACATTTCGACCAGTCGTGGCAGGCAGTTGCGGGGCTCGACTGGAACCTCGAGACGAAACTCGACGTGACGACTGCGGTCGACGAATACGTCTTCGGGTTCTGTGTCCACGAGCACCGAACCTTCGCGGGTGGGGATGAAGTGGAGATGCCGGCCTACATCGAGGAACTGCTTGGTGCAGGTGCGTATCCGGCCCTCAGGGCGATCACCGACGACGTCGGGTTGGCGTCGTTCTGGACACGAATGCATGCCCACTCGACGGATCCTGGGCGCTTCGAACGAAACCTCGCCCGGCTGCTCAATGGGTTTGGACGCGATCACGCCTGACATTCAGCTCGCAGCGGCGAGTTCGTGGGCGCGGTCCGTGGTGGCGCGGATCTCGGCGAGCCGCCGGCGCGCTTCGCTCACGCCGACCTGGCCGATCTGACGGGTGCGGGTGTCCAGCCACATCGACGCGGAACTCGACGCTCGGGGCGGCACCGACGTGCGCTTCGCTCTCGGCCGTGCCGGCCGTGCGGGGAGTTCACCGTTGCTCAGAAGGCGCAGTTGTGTGGTCACCTCGGCACTGTCTCATGGGGGTGTGACACTCAAAATTGCGAGCCCGATGAGGTTCAGGTGGCTTTGATGAGGGGGGCGGGTGGGCGGTTGATCTCGGCGAGACGGCGTCGGGCTTCGGCAATACCGGACTGGCCGACCTCGCGGGTGTGGGCGTCGAGCCAGATGCTCGGTTGTGGTCCCGGACGACGCTGACGCCGACGCCGTGAGCGAGCGGGCCGACCCGCAGGGTCAGTAGCGCCCAGCAACCGGAGTTGTTGGGGTGTGACCTCGGTGGTACTCGTCGGTGGGACCGTCATCGTGGCCTCCGCGCTCGTCTGGAGTTCGGAACTCCGCGTGTCCGAACCGCCTGATTTCTCTTACCCGTCTTCAACGCATCTCGAAACCCACGCGTTCCGTGTCGCCGGCCACATTCGCCGGCCCTCCTCGCCGGCCTCTTTGTCGGTGCGACGACTTTGCGAGGAAGGTGCAGGTCCGAGCCTTCGTAGACTCGATCGGATGGTGTCCGGTACCTACCTCGATCACGCCGCGAGTACGCCGATGCGGCCCGAGGCGATCGAAGCCATGCTCCCGTTTCTCGCTGATCATCCCGGCAATCCATCGGGAAGCCACGGTGGCGCTCGCGTCGCCAAGACCGCGCTCGAGACGGCGCGCGAGACCGTCGCGGAGGTCCTCGGCGCGCGACCGAACGAAATCGTGTTCACCGCGGGTGGCACGGAGGCCGACAACCTCGCGGTCAAGGGCGGCGCCCGAGCCGCGCGTCGGCGTGGTTTGGACGGTGTGGTCACTACTGCGTTCGAGCACAAGGGAGTGCTGGCGGCGGCGCATCGGCTTGAGTCCGAGGGTTTCCGCGTTTCGGAGGCGGAGGTCACCGCGAGCGGACTCGTGGACGTTGCCGACCTCGCGGGGAAGCTCGACTCCGGGACCGCGCTGGTGTCGGTCATGGCGGTCAACAATGAACTTGGCACCATCCAGCCGCTGCCGGAGGTCGCGGCTGCAGTCCGGGCGACGGCACCCCAGGCACTCCTCCACACGGACGCGGTGCAGGCCGTGCCGTGGGTGGATGTCGCCATCCTCGCGGGCGGTTGGGATCTCGTCGCGATCTCGGGTCACAAGTTCGGCGGCCCGAAAGGCGTCGGTGTGCTCGTCGTCCGCGGCGGCGTACCGCTCGACGCCGAGATCGAAGGCGGCGGTCAGGAGCGCGGGATCCGCGCCGGAACGGTGAACGTCGCCGGTGTCGTTGCGCTCGCCACCGCGTTGCGGGTCACCCACGAGCAGCGCTCCGAGGAGACGCGCCGAATCGGCGCACTGCGTGACCGGCTTCGGGATGGGCTGCTCGCGGCGGTCCCTGGTGCCTTCGTCAACGGCGCGCCGGACTCGACCACGGCCGGGCATCTGCACGTCGGGTTCCCCGGCATCGAGAGCGAGGCGCTCCTCGTGATGATGGACCAGCGCGAGCTGTACGCAGCCGCCGGATCCTCGTGTTCGTCGGGGGCCACCGAGATCTCGCACGTGCTCGTGGCGATGGGCATGGATCGCGATGCCGCCACGAGTTCGATTCGATTGAGTCTCGGGTACGCCTCGACCGACGCGGATGTCGACACTGCGCTCGCGATCATTCCGCGTGCCGTCGCGCAGTTGCGAGCACCGGTACGCAAGTGAGAGCGGCGCGATGAGTCGGGTTCTCGTGGCGATGAGTGGTGGAGTCGATTCATCGGTCGCGGCGGCATTGATGCGCGACCAGGGTCATGACGTCACGGGGGTGACCCTCAAGCTCTGGGGTGGCGACAGTGACTCTGGCTGTTGCTCGGTGTCCGACGTCGAAGACGCGCGGCGGGTCGCGGCCCAGCTCGGCGTGCCGCACTACGTCTTCAACTTCGCCGACGAGTTCGATGCGAAGGTCGTCGATCCGTACGTCGCCGCCTACGCAGCCGGGCGAACGCCGAATCCGTGCATCGAGTGTAACCGCTCCATGAAGTGGGGACGCCTGCTCGACCGGGCGCGAACGATGGGCTTCGACGCGGTCGCAACGGGCCACCACGCGCGCATCACGTACTCCGGGGATGGAACGGCGGAGCTGCGCCGCGGTGAAGACCCGGCGAAGGACCAGTCCTACGTGCTCTCGATCTTGGATCAGCCGGCACTGGCGATGACGCTCCTTCCCGTCGGCGAGATGACGAAGGCCGACGTGCGTGCGCACGCGCAACGGCTTGGCCTCCGCACGGCGACCAAAGCCGAGAGCATGGACGTGTGTTTCATCACGCGCGGCGGCCGGAAGAAGTTCCTCGACGCGCGCATCACTCCGAACCCGGGCGACATCGTCGACACCGCCGGCGCGGTCGTCGGTGTCCATGACGGCGTCCGTGGATTCACGATCGGGCAGCGGCGCGGTCTTGCCGTGGCGACGGGTGAGCGGCGCTACGTCGTCGACGTGGATGCAGCCACGGACACCGTGACTCTCGGTGAGCGGCGAGACCTTCTCTGCGACGAGATCGAACTGTCGCGTCTCACGGTGACCGGTACGCCGATCGCGAACGGTACGAGCGTGTTCGCCCAAGTGCGTTCCCACGGCGCCGCACACCCGGCGGTGTGGCTCGGTGATGTCCTCCGGTGGGAGACGCCCCAGCCCCGCGTGGCGCCTGGACAGACGGTGGCGATGTTCGACGGCGATCGGGTTCTCGGTTCCGGCATCGTCGCCTGAACCCGCGCGCCTCGGAGCGCGCGCCGCGAGCGCGCCGTCCGGGTCAGTCGGTGCGGACGTGGATCCGCCGGACGCGTGCTCGTTCGAGCAGGGCGGGCGCGGCCGTCGGTGTGACGAGGAGCAGGTTTGCGTGCACGGTGACGCCGTGGTTGCGGACCCGGCGCATGATGTCGGCGTCGTCCGCCAGAAGCAGCGCGCACGAACCGAACGACGCACCCAACCGCAGGTCACATGCGCCCTCTGGAGGCCGTCGAGTTGGATCGGCGGGTCCGAGACCGGCGATGCGCGCACGCGGAAACAAAACGGGATCGGTCAGCGTCAGCGGATCGGCGATGACGAGCCCCGCCGGCACGAGCACGATCCACCGCTGCGAGAGTTGGTGCACGAGTCGAACGACGAACGCGCCGATGAAGCCGAACACCAGAATCACGATGGTGCCGAGCACCCACTGTCGGTCGGCGATGAGTAGTGGCCCGACCACCACGGCGGCCGCGACGAGCCCGACCGCGGCGGGCAGGATGCCCAACAGCAGAGCCGGTGGCACCTTCAACGGGAAACGTTCCTCGTCGCCGTAGGCGGCGCCCTGCGCGCACACGCGCGCGAAATCGCCACGCGTTCCGAGAGTGAGGGCAGTGCCGCTCACCGCCAACGCGCCGATCGCAGTGACAACCGACGGGCGCCCAGAAAAGCTCGCTGCGACCGCGACCGCGAACGTGATCGGCAGACCGAACCGCGCGACGGTCAAGGACAGCGGTCGGGGAACGAGTACCGCGAGCAGCACGATGGTCCAACCGACCCACGCGAGCACCGACGCGGTCACGCGCGGCGCATCGCTCCACGAACGAATCGCGTCTGCGATGACCGCACCGACGACGACGGGCATGCATATCCAGATCGCGCGGAGCGCCCAGGTCTTCATGGAATGGAAATGCGCTCGCTTCAGAGAGTGCGAAAGGGGCCTTCGTATACTAGGAACCACATGTCCGACGTCCTGCACGGTGGAGCGTTCCCTGCGGGGTTGGCGACGGGCATCGGGAGTCTTCCGTTTACCGATGCGGGCGCGGCGGCGGAGTTGGTCCTGCGCGCACACCCGATCCTTCCTGCGATTCCCCAACTCGCGACTCCACGCGAAGGTGTCGTCGCGCAATGGGCGGATGCATTGCCCGAGATCACGATCGCGCCGGACGGCTCACTCGTCCTCGATCCGCAGCGCGTCGGTGAACCGATCGACGTGTCGTTCACGGCGAAGTCCCACTCCGGTCTGCTCGGGTTTCTCGACGTCGCCCGGATCGCGCCGGAACCGGTCACCCGGGTGAAGGCGCAAGTTGTCGGTCCGCTCACGCTCGGGACCGCATTGGTCCGTGCCGGGATGGCGCCGCCGGTTGCGTTCGAGCGAGCCCTCGAGACCGTCGAGTCCTGGTTGGGTGCATTGGAGGAACTGTTGGCCGACCGGCTGCGCGGTGCGCGGCCGTTGGTGTTCCTCGACGAGCCGGCACTGGTCTTGTGGAAACGTGAAGACGCGCCCATCGACCGGGAGGACGCCATCGACGTGTTGTCGAGCGCGTTGGCCGCGTGCACGGTGGAAACCGGTGTGCACGTCTGCGGCGACGGCGATGTCCGACTCGCATTCGAAGCGGGCCCCACGGTCTTGGGCCTGCCGGTGTCGGACGCGCTCGTCGACGACGTCGGTTCGTTGGTACGTCACCTCGATGCGGACGGGTGGATCGCGTGGGGTGCGGTCCCGACCGACCGCCCGATCGGGGAATCACCCGACCCGTTGTGGCGCAAGCTCGTCGGCACCTGGTGCGAGTTGACCCGGCGCGGCTGTGAACCGCTGCGCCTTCGGAGCCAAGCAATCATCACCCCGGCCTGTGGACTGGCGACGCACGGGCCCACGCAGGCCGCGCGTGCATTGCGCTTGGCCTCGGACATGGCCGAACGCGTGGCCGCCCAGCGGGCCGCGGCGCGGCTGACCGCCGGGGCGTAGGAACCGCGCGGTCGCAGGGCGTCGGTAGAGTCCGAGGCCATGGCGGCACCACCCGAGACGGTCAATCGCGCCGCGGAGTTGCGCGATCTCATCCGGTATCACGACGAGCGGTACTACGGGCACGACGAACCCGAGATCGCCGACGCCGAGTACGACGACCTCCTGAACGAGTTGCGCACGATCGAAGCCGAGTATTCCGAACTCGTCGTCGACGACTCGCCCACGCAGCGACCCGGCGCGGCTGGGATCCCCACGCCATTCTCGGAGGTGCGACACCTCCAACCGATGTTGTCGCTCGACAACGCGTTCTCACGCGACGACCTCGTTGCATGGGGTGAACGCATCGGCCGGTTGGTCACCGAGTCGGTGGAGTTCGTCGGCGAACCGAAGCTCGATGGCCTCGCCATCTCGCTGCTGTACGAAGGCGGACGCCTGGTGCGCGGGGCGACACGCGGCAACGGTGAAACCGGCGAAGACGTGACCGCCAACGTCTTGACCATCAATGATCTGCCGAAGCGGCTCAGTGGCACGCGGATCCCCGACACGTTGGAAGTGCGCGGCGAGGTGTTCATGCCGCTCGCCTCGTTCGAAGCACTCAATCGACGCCAGGCCGAGGCGGAGGGACGTCTGTTCGCGAATCCTCGCAACGCCGCCGCCGGGGCCTTGCGCCAAATCGACGCGCGGGTGACGGCGAGTCGCAACCTGTCGTTGTACTGCTACCAGCCGGGTGTGGTCGCCGGCGGCCCGAAGCTCACCAGCCACCACCAGACGCTCGAGTGGATCTCCGAGTTGGGTCTGCCCGTCAACCCCGAGATCGAGCGGTTGGCGGACCTCGACGCCGTGTTCGCGTTCTGTCAACGCATGGAGACGAACCGTCACTCGCTCGGGTACGAGATCGACGGCGCGGTCGTCAAAGTGGACCGGCTCTCGCAGCGGGCGGAAATGGGTCAGACCAGCCGCGCGCCGCGATGGGCGATCGCATTCAAGTTCCCGCCGGAAGAGAAGACCACGCGGCTGAAGAACATCATGGTGAGTATCGGACGCACCGGTCGGGCCACGCCGTTCGCCATCCTCGAGCCGGTGTTCGTCGGTGGATCGACGGTACAAATGGCGACGCTGCACAACCCCGACGAAGTGGCGCGCAAGGACGTGCGGGTCGGGGATATCGTGATCGTGCGCAAGGCCGGCGACGTCATCCCGGAGGTCGCCGGTCCCGTCCTCAGCCAACGCAAGCGCGGCGCGCGGAAGTGGAAGTTCCCCACCACCTGTCCGTGCGAGTTGGCCCAACCGCTGGTGCAGCTCGAAGGGGAAGTGGATCGGCGTTGCGTGAGCGCGGATTGTCCAATGCAACGGGAGCAGAAGATCATCTACTTCGCGAGCCGCGGCGCGATGGACATTGAAGGTCTGGGTGAGGAACGCGTCCGCCAACTCCTGAACGCGGGTCTGGCCCAGGACGCCGGCGATGTCTACGCCGTGACCCAGGAGCAACTCGTTGCGCTCGAACGCACCGGTGAGATCTCGGCGCGCAAGCTCATCAGCGCCATCGAGGTCTCGAAGTCCCAACCGTTGATCAGGGTCATCGTCGCACTGGGGATTCGCCACGCCGGGCCGACCGCCGCGGCGGCGCTCAATCGCGCGTTTCCAGATCTCGACGCGATCATGCACGCGACGCCCGAGCAGCTCACCGCGGTTGACGGCGTCGGGCCCGTCATCGCGCAAAGTCTCGAAGCGTGGTTCAGCGTCCCGACCAATCAGGCGCTCATCGAGAAGTTGCGAGCGGCCGGTGTCAACTTCGCGGCCCCGGTGGTGGACGCGCCGGATGTGGAGCAGACGTTGACCGGGAAAACGTTCGTACTCACCGGCGGGCTCGAACACTTCACCCGTGAACAGGCGGAAGCACAGATCACCGCACGCGGCGCAAAGGTCACGAGCAGCGTGTCGAAGAAGACGAGCTACGTGCTGGTGGGTGAGAATCCCGGTTCGAAGCTCGGCAAAGCGGAGCAACTTGGCGTGACCCAGTTGAACGAAGACGCGTTCCAGCACCTGCTCGAACACGGACCTGAAGAACCATCAGAGGAGTAGCAATGGTCGACACGTCTGCGATCGGTGCCACCGACGAGCCGTTCACGATGGTGGTGGAGTACGGCAAGGTGCGCGAGTTCGCACGCGCGACCAAATCGTCGAGCCCCGACTATCTCGAGGTCGCGTCGCCGGTGATTCCACCGACCTTCCTCACCACGGTCTCGTTCTGGTCGCCACCGGGCCAATCGGTGTTCTCGAAGGTGAAGATGGATCTGCGCCGCCTCTTGCACGGCGGGCAGGAATACACGTTCCACGGCCCGCCGCCGGTGGCGGGCACGACCCTGACGGTTCAGACGCGCGTCGACGATATCTACCAAAAGGAAGGCAAGCGCGGCGGGACCATGACCTTCGTGATCACCGTCACCGAGTTTCGTGACGAGTCGGGCACGCTGGTGGCCGAAGCGCGGTCGACGGCCATCGAGACCGGGAAGCCGGCAACCCAGGAAGGCGGCGCGTGATGACGAGTTGGGACGATCTCACCGTGGGGACCGCGGCGCCCGAGCGCGGATACGGGCCGATCAGTCGGACCGACATCGTGGCGTACCAAGGCGCATCCGGAGACTTCAATCCGATCCACCACGACGACGAGTTTGCGCAGTCCGCGGGGTATCCGAGCGCGTTCTCCGTCGGGATGCTCCAGGCGGGCATCCTCGCGAGCTACGCGACCGATTGGCTCGGACCGCGCAACGTGCGGACGTTCGGCGTGCAGTTTCGCGAACAGGTGTGGCCGGGCGACCGGCTCGTGTGCGCCGGCTCGGTCATCGCACGGGACGACGCCGCTCGGACGGTGGAACTCGAACTCGTGGCCACCCGCGTCGGTGGGGGTGCGGCCATCAAAGGCACGGCCACCTTCGCCGTGGAATAACCGAATGGGCCGATCAGGCCTTGGCGGTGAAGCTCCAGGTGAAGGTGCCGGCATCGGTGGCCGGCGCGCCCTGAAGGTGGTAGTCCACGTGCACGGTCACGGGGCCGGCGGGGTATTGCCCGAGATCGGTCTTCTCGCCGGGCTTGAAGATGATCTGGCCGAGACCGGGGACGAACTGCACCTGATCGAGCGGAATCGGCGTGCAGTTCTCGGGATTCGGACCGCAGACCGAAATGTCGGCGGTGAGATCGTCGCGGAGATCGACGGTGATCGGTGTGTTCGGCGGCACGATCGCGCCTTGCTGGGGTGAGTACCCCTGGACTTCCTTGGGTTGGCGTTGACTCGCCAGGAGGTTCGACGTGTCCGAACTCCCGATAGCTCCGGCGATGAGCGCAGCGACGAGGAACAGGCCGCTTCCGATGATCGCAACGCGGCCGGGATGGCGGAAGAGCGGTGGTTTGGCGCGGCCGGAGTTCGCCGATGGATCGATACGAGCCGGGGTCGTTTGACCGTCATCCACAGCTCGCACGGTACCGCTCGAGGTCGGCGATCGGACCATCGGATGCTCATCGGTCGCTCCAGGTGTTCATCCCTACCCGAGCCTTTGGGCGGGTCGTCAAGGCAGGAGAACCCGTCGGGTGCCGCGGCGATGGACATTCCGGCCGGTACCGTGGAGGCAATGGCCGGAAGCACCGTCGCCGACCTCGTCGGCCGTGTGCTCGCTGGCCGCTACCGCCTTCTTGGAGCCATCGGCTCGGGCGCGAGCGGACGCGTGTACGTGGCCGACG
>JANYJV010000143.1 GCA_025361725.1 Acidimicrobiia bacterium
CAACTGACCACGTCCGACCACAATGAGATGATCCGCGGTGAGCGCCATCTCCGACATCAGATGACTGGAGATGAAGATCGTGCGACCTTCATCGGCGAGTGACTTCAGGAGCGTACGAATCCATACGATGCCCTCGGGGTCGAGCCCGTTGACGGGCTCGTCGAACATCAGGACCGGCGGGTCGCCCAAGAGCGCCGCCGCGATCCCGAGCCGTTGCCCCATGCCGAGCGAGTACTTCCCGGCGCGTCGATGCGCGACCTCCTGAAGACCGACCATCTCCAAAACGGTGTCGACGCGCGACTTCGGTATCCGATTGCTGTGCGCAAGCCACAGCAGGTGGTTGTAGGCACTCCGGCTCGGGTGGAGCGCCTTCGCGTCCAGCAATGCCCCGACCTCATGGAGCGGGTACGGCGTGCTCGCGTACGAACGATTGGCGACGGTCACCGCTCCCGACGTCGGGGCGTCGAGTCCCAAGATCAGCCGCATCGTGGTGGTCTTGCCTGCACCGTTCGGACCGAGGAAACCGGTCACCAGCCCCGGCTGCACATCAAAGTCGAGATGATCGACCGCGAGCGTTGGCCCATAGCGTTTCGTGAGTGCTCGAGCACTGATCATGGTGTGGCCTCCAAGAGAGATCGATCGACGCTGAAGGGCGGCGTCATGCGGGACGGATTGCATCGGCGGGGGAGAGTCGGGCGGCGCGCCCCGCGGGGGAGATGCCGGCGACCGCGCCGACGATGATCGCGGCGCCCAGTCCGATGGCTCCGGCAATGACCGGCATCGAGAACGTGATGCCTTGAATCGCCGCGTACCCCGCCGTGATGCCGATGCCGAGCAGGACACCGAGCACCCCACCGAGCGCGGAGAGCAACATGGCCTCGACGAGGAACTGGGACCGTACGTGGCCTTTGGTCGCGCCGAGCGCGCGACGCACGCCGATCTCGGTCCGCCGCTCGAGCACCGAGATCACCATCACGTTTGCGATGCCGATACCACCGACCAGGAGTGCGACACCGCCGAGTCCGAGCAGCAACGCGGTCAGCGTGTCGTCGGCGGCTTGTTTCGCCTTGATGACGTCAGACGGGTTCGACACCTGCACTTCGCCCGGGCTCTGCGGATTCGCGGTCGCGGGGAGCACCGCGGTGACGGCACTGATCTGGTTCGGCTGCGTGACGACGAAGACACTCGACGGTGCGACACCGGTCTTGAACAGTTTCTCCGCGATCGGCAACCCGATGAACGCTGCGGTATCGAGGTTCGGAAACAGCGGCGCTTGGTCGAGTATCCCAACGACGCTGAACCAGGTTCCGCTCACGAAGACGAGCGGGTCGTGGGCGAGGCTGGTGATACCGAGCGTCGTCGCCGCGCCGGCGCCGAGCACGATGGCCGGAAGGGCGATGTCGGCGGTGCTCAAGAATCGTCCATTGCGCACTTTCGCGCCGAGGGTGGCGGCGAGATCCGAGTCCGTGGCCTGCACGCTGATGCCGCCGGTTTCGGTCGCGCTCACGTACTGCGTGCGCCGTACCGTGGCAGAGACCGTCGTAATTCCGCTCGCGTACTCGACGGGTGTGATCCGTCGGATCATGACGACGGAGTCGTTCCCGAGTGTGGGGGTCGAGCCGGGTTGGAACGAGGCGCCGGCTTGCACTTGGAGGCGGTTCGTTCCCAGCGCGTCGAGCTTGTTCGTCAGGTCCGCGCGGCTCGACGAAGAGATTCCCATGGTCGCAACCAACGCGGCGATGCCGATCGCGATCCCCGTCGCGGTGAGCCCGGTCCGCAGTTTGCGCGAACGTAACCCGACGGTGCCGACACTGAAGATGTCGCGCGGTAGGAGGCGACTCCGAAGCGATTCCGCCTGCGGAATTGCGTGGAGGTCCGGGTCCGTGGTCATGACACCGACGCGGCTTCGGTCACGACGTGTCCGTCGTGCATGACGATTTGTCGGGGGGTGGCGTCTGCCAACGCGTGATCGTGGGTGATCATGAGAATGGTGGAACCGTCGGCGTGCAATCGTTGGAACGTTTCGATGATCGATGCTCCGGTAACGCTGTCGAGGTTCCCGGTCGGTTCATCGGCGAGCAGCAGTGCGGGTTCGCCGACGAGGGCGCGCGCGATGGCGACTCGCTGACGTTCGCCGCCCGAGAGCCGACCAGGGGCGTGCTCGGCCCGCGCCGCCAGTCCGACGCGGTCGAGCGCGTCTCGCGCCCGCGCTTCGCGTTCGCGCACCGGAACTCCGGAGTAGATGAGCCCGAGCCCGACGTTGTCCGCCGCGTTGAGACCGTCGATCAAGTTGAAACTCTGGAACACGAACCCGATGCGATGACCGCGGAGCGCGCTGAGCTCGGCGTCACTCAACGCGCCGATGTCTTCACCAGCGATCCGCACGGTCCCGGATGTCGGGCGGTCGAGTGCTCCGACCAGATTGAGCAACGTGGACTTTCCGGATCCGGAGGGCCCGACCACGGCAACGAACTCTCCTTCGCTGACCGTCAAGTTGACCGACTGCAGGGCGTGAACCGGCGGAATGCTGTCGTAGGTCTTGGTGACGTCAACCAGATCGACGACGTTCACGGGGAGGCCACTCGGTCGCCGGCGCGGACGTCTCCGGCAACTTGTACGAACCCGCCGGCGAAGGTGCCCGGCGTGACCTTCACGAGCTGGTGCACGCCACCGCGCACGCGTTCGACGGCGAACCCGCCTTCCGCGAGCGCCACGAGGCTTTTCACCGGCACCGAGAGTGCATCTTTGGCTTTCGCGGTGACCAGATGCACGACGACCGTCGCGCCGTTGAACTGGGCGAGGTCGGTGCCCGTCACGCTGAGCGTGACGCCAACGGTAGTCGTGGTCGTCCCCGCCTGATTCCCTTGGGCCGCCGAGGTCGTGCTCGTGGCCGCGCCGATCGCGGTGATGGTCCCGTTCACCGTGGTCGAGTTCGGCAGGTCGAGCGCAGCCACGTCACCGACGTGGGCATTGGCAATGAGCGACGCGTCGAGGTCGACGTGAATCTGCGGTGTCGTTCCGGTGACGGTGAGGATGCTGCCCGAGGCGGATCCACCGATCGCCGCGGTTTGGCTCGCCACGCGCACCTGCGCGGGGAGGAACACCACCTGTTGCGCGGTGAGTCCGCCGGTCTGGGTGATGCCCCGGTCCTTCTCGAACGCGTTGATCGCGTTCGCGGTTCCGCTGGTGAACGTGGAATCAACGGTCAGGTAGGAGCCGTATCCGAGCCACGCGAGGGTTTGCTCGAGCTGGACGACATCGGGACCGTCGGTCATACCGCTGGAGAATGCCCGCCATACCGGACGAGTGCCGACCATCAGGAAGGCACTCGGTGTGCCGTCGATCTCGGCCATCGAGTTGCCGGGCTGGATCAACGTACCGATTGCCGGCAGCGCCGTGATGGTCCCCGACCCACTCGACGACCCGCTCGAGCTACTCGCGGCCGCGGTCGAGGTACGAGCACTCGACGCCGTCGCGGCGGACACGGTCGCGGCACCGCTCCCCAGCGTCACCGTGCTGACTGTCCCGTACCCGATTGTCCCGTTGACGTCTTGGGTGGTCGACAATGTTCGGGCCTCCACTGCCTGCAACGTTGTCAATTGCTTGGGTTGGGTCGACGCCGCCGATGCTGATCCCGAGGATCCCGATGATGCGACAAGGGCTACAACGCCGCCACCGACGATCACCACTGCGGCACCGATCGCTCCCCACTGTTTCTTGTTCATCAGTTCGATCCGGTCGCGGGAGCGGAGCCACCGTTGGTCGAAGGGGCGCTCGGCGCGCGGCCGCCGCCACCGCCGCCGAAGAGCCCACGTCCGCCACCGCCGCCGCCCAAGTTGCCACCGACCTGCTGACGACACGCGTCACGATTGGCTTGGAACTTCGGGTCGTCTCGGTTCTGTCCTTGGGCCCCGCCTGGCGCCCCGTCACGAGTGAACTGCGGACGGCCGTTCGCGTCGAAGGTCGGGTCCGGATAGTTGACACCCTTCGAACGCATGCACTGCGCGAACTTCAACAAGTTCTTCCGGAGCGCGGCCTGTTCGGCGGGAGTGCGAGCGAACTGACCGGCGAAGTTGGGGCGCTTGCTCTGACACGCAGTCCGGGCCGTGTCGAACCCGGGCGCACTGCGGATGCTGTCGAGACCTTGGCCGCCGCCACGATTGAACACCGGGTTGCCGTTCGTATCGAACTGCGGGTCCGGGTAGGCCGTGACTCCGTTGTCACGCATGCATTGCGCGTAGGCCAGGAGTTGCTTGCGGAAATCGGCGGGGCTCACACTTGCGGTCGAGTTCCCGCTCGCGGCTGCGGTCTTGCTCGTCTTGGACAGGGACGCGACATTCCCGGACGCAGAGTTGGATCCGCCGCCACAAGCCGCGGCCACCACGATGAGCGCGAGTGAAACGGTCGTGAACCGCAACGTTGTGATGTGCCGACTCAGCATGAGTTCCTCCGAACGAATGGTCCACACGGGGCCGCGGAACCGCTTGCCAAGATGGCACGGGCTTGTAAGAGCCCGGTAACAAATGCCTGAGAGATTCGTGAGGGCCGAGCAAAAGGCCGGTCATCGTTGCGACGTGTTCTGTGCCGCTCGTGGACGACGGGGTACGTACCTCGCGCATGAACGCTCGCCTCGTCGGCGGCGTGCTGGCTGAGACCTACCGATGAACGCGGGGAAACCGCTGCGTCGGTCACGTTCGAAGATGCCGTAGGGTCACGTGCCCGACGATCGTCGCCTCTGGGGGGTGTGGACGTTGCCGCAGCTCGCGTTGCTTGTTCTCGCTGCTGGATACGTCGCCGCGCTTCCTGTGTTGCGCTGGCATCGACGCGACCTGATGAGTTTCCGCCGCCCCCTCTGGACCGGGTACGGGAGCCGACAAACCCGCCTCCGCGGGGCGGTCGTCTGCTACGTGGCGTTCGGGTGGCCCGAGCTCGTCATGGCGCTCGGGTGGCGGTCGAGTCACACGCGCGGTGCGCTCGTCATCGAACGGGAGCAGATGCGAGAAGCGCGATCACGGCACCGCATCGAGGACACCACTCCGTAGCATGAACGGGTGGCGCCGACGTCCAACGCCGTTCGCTGGTGCCCCGGACCGCTCACACCACCTGACGGACTTCCGAGGTTGCGAACGTCACGGCTTCCTTCATCAGGCGCCGTGGTCGGCTGACGTCCGAGCGTCGGGCAGCCCCAACGTGAGGAGAAGTTGATATCCATGCGCCCGTCCGTCGATGGCGGCCGAGAAGTCCGAAGAGACGGCATCGACGGATCCGGATGCGCGGAGTACGGAGATGTTGCCGAGGTGGTGCGCCAGGCGCTCGGCGCAGTCGGCAGTGCCATCCGAGCTGTCGTCGTCGACGACGAGGATGTCGGCGTCCGGGAGCGCGACGCGAACCCGCGCCAAGGTGTTTGCGATTCCAGGACGGAGCGCAGTGGTCGGGACGACGACGAGCGTGCGCTTCGTGTTCGGTGCGACGCTCGAGTGAAGACGAGCCCGGCGCTTCAACTGACGCTTGCTGCGATCGATCGTGAAGTTCATGGCATCTCCTACTTGAGGTGGTCACCGTACGGAGTCTGAGGTCAACGTGGTGTCGGACGACGGTCAACGACCGGCAATATCGTCATCGAGATTCCGGCAAACTCGTCGATTCATTTGGCGGCCTGTCCATGGCCGTGCTTCCTGGCCGTGGCTTTGCCTGATTTCGAGGTCATGAGCATCTTGGAATTGCCCGGCTGACAAACCGCTGAACTGCCGCCGACCCGCGCCGGCGGTGGTGGGTCCTGATCGGTGGTCGAGGATTGCGTGGATCACTGCGGGTACGCGTTGCGCTATTCGACGCGAGTTGGAATGACCGAAACCGCGCGCCTTCCAGTCCTCGCCACCAGGAGGGAGAACAATCCGAGGCCGAGTATTGGCCCGATGTTCGACCCGAACGCCCGCCAACCCCAGCCGACGCCGGTTGGGAGGGCACGGAACTTGGCCGCGTACACCATTGGCAAGAACGTGCCCACGGTTGCAACGAACGCTCGCATCATTGGTCGGCGAACGATGCAGGCGACCGGCAGCATCCATGCCACGTACCACGGCAACACGTAGACGGCGAGCACCAGGAAGGACCCCACTGCGAGGGCAACACTTGATAACGGATCGAGGTCCTTGCGCCGCCACCACGCAGTTGCCAGCACGACGATCCCGATCGCGGTGAGCGAGATCATCGAGAGCAGACCGAGCCACCCGCTCCTGGACATCCCGAGGGCCGGAGCAAGACTCCGCGGCGCGAGCTGCCACAACGATGCACGGCTCAGGAGGGCACGGTTCGCGTTCAGTGCCCTCAACGCTTCGGGGCCGGCCACCGCGTAGCCGGCGGTGACGAGACCTGCGGTCGTGATTGTGAGCCGCAACGCACTTCGCCGACCGAAGTGAAACCCGGTCCAGAGAACGAGAGCCGGGAGCACGAGCAACGCGGTGGCCTTGATCAACACTGCGAGTGCGAGTACGGCGCCAGCGGCGAACACTCGTCGACGCATTGTGAGGAGAGTCGCAGCCAGCACGCCGAGTCCCACCAGCGCATCGTTGTGTCCACCGTTCACGATGCTGCCGATCATGATCGGATTCAGTCCGAGGAGCGCGAGCGCCGCTGGACTGCGCGAGTGTCGCCACACCAACACCAGAGCGGCGCTGACCGCGCCGGCCGCGAGCAGTTGCTGGAACAGGCGCGCCGCGAGGGTCGAGCCCCCGGCGATTCCGCTTCCCACCGCGGAGACCGCGATGAACACCGGTCCGTAGACCGATGGAGTGTCGCGCCAACCCGACCCCACTTGTTGAAGAAACGGATCGTGAGGAAAATCGCTCGGAACGTGCGAATACGGGCTGGCGCTGTGTTCCGAGACCATGCGTCCGTACATGACGTAGGACCAGACGTCCCTGGAACCGCGCGGCGGAAGGACCACTGCGAGCACCATGAGGATGGCGATGAGCGCGACCACGAGGCGGACGTCGACGCGCGCCCCGCGTGCCTCGTCGCGGGCAAGTGAAATCCACGCCACAGGAGGTATCAGCAGCGCCATCATTGAGACGCCGATCGGGGCGCTGCGATCAGCGACGAGCAAGACGCCGACCGCGAATGCAGCGAGAGCCACCAGGATCGTCGCCCGCCGGAGGGCCGGCTCGCTGACTTCTCCCGCCAACCTCCCCATCGCGTTCACACCAGACTTCGAGGCCTCAGCCCGAGGATGCCTACGAAGAATGTACCGGACCGCGGAATGTTGCCATGGCAACGTCATCGGTCAATCGGCCGTAGTTCGGGCCGATTCAACGGTCTCATAGCGTTTTCACGTTCTCACAATGTTGGTTGGCGCATGCTCGTGTCTCCGAAACCCCCAAGAGAGGAAGACCCATGAACACGAAGGACAAGCTGATCGGTGCGGGAGCGGTGCTCCTGGCATTCGGTGGGCTCGGTTCGGCCGCGGCATTCGCGTCGACGCCGACTCCGCCTGCGGTCGATGCGAAGGCATCGGTGAAACAGGCAGTTGCGCCGGAGCCGGTGAGCGCAACGGACAATGACACCACCCAGTCGGGTGATCAGACGACACCGGATGTTCCGGGTGTGGCCGAGACTCCTGACCCGAACGAGAAGCCCGACGCGAAGGAAGCGCCCGGGACCCAGACCAAGGACGCCACCGAGACCGGAGTCGACGCGGATGGTCCTGGCGGCCACGCGGATCCTCCGGGTCAGGTCGACAACCAGCAGGACGGCAAGAACTGATCAACCCCAGAAGATGAGGGCCGGGACCGGAACGTCGGTCCCGGCCCTTCGGTGTGCCGGATCTGATTTGCCGTCGGAACACCGGGATCTGGGTCTTCATTGACCTCGGCCTCCGTATGGTGGCGACGCCCGCCCGATCTGCTCGGGCGTATACCGTTTCCGCGCCGGGAGATGACGCTCCTGGCCGGAAGGGCCGGGGCTGTCGCAGCGAGTTCCGCCCGAACTCGCTCCAGCCTCGGCCCGTATCGCTGAGTCCTCAGCCGTCCGAGCTACCCATGTTGCCGGTGTGGCGGAGAGCGAAGCGGTCCGGGAGTGGCCGATCGCCGTGACGATGTCGCCGCGTGCGTCGCGACCAACGCTGCTGAGACCACGGCCATGACGACGATGATTCGGTGCACCGGTGTGGATCACCGCAACGCAAACTTTGAGGCTGGGATCCGGATCGACACGCCCGCACCGCCGCCGGTCCGGTTGAACACTCGGGCGTGACCGCCGTGTTGGCGAGCCACGGTTTCGACGATCGCAAGGCCGAGTCCGCTGCCGCCGTCGTGTCGGGCGCGGGCATCGTCGGCGCGCCGAAACCGTTCGAACGCGTGCGGGAGAAAGTCTTCGGGAAACCCGGGCCCCTCGTCGAGTACCTCGACCAGGACGTCGTGGCCTTCGCTCCGTACCCGAATTTCGACGTTGGTGCCGTGGCTGGAGTAGCGGAGTGCATTGTCGAGCAGGTTGTCGATGGCACGTCGGAAATGGCTGGCGTCCAGTGGTGCAACGATGGTGGGATCACCGACCAGACGCATCGCCACCGACTGTTCATCGGCGCGGGACCTGAATGCTTCGAACGATCGGGTCACCAAAGGAACGAGCGGCGCGGTGTCGAAGCGCAGATCGGACTCGTTGTCGTCGCTGCGGGCGAGAAAGAGCAGTTCCTCCGCAAGCCGGCTGAGTCGATCGGTTTCGATCGCCGCGTTCTTGATTGCGTCTCGCAACTCGCGTTGCGACCGCGCCGGGTTGTCGGCGAGCTCGAGTTCGGTGCGCAGGATGGCGAGTGGTGTGCGGAGTTCGTGACCGGCGTCGGCAACGAAGCCCCGTTGACGTGCCAATGCGCCTTGGAGCCGGTCGAGGAGTTCGTTCATGGTTGTGCCGAGCGCGGCAATCTCATCGCGGGTTTTGGGCACCTGCAAGCCGGATCCAGAATGGTGTTCCGAAATGTCGGCAGCTTGGCGGCGCATGCGCTCGACGGGACGGAGCGCGGCAGTGGCGAGCAACCACGCGCCAAGACCCGCGAGAACGACCGCGATTCCGCCGCCGACGATGAGCGCCGTTCTGACCTGCACCACGGCGTCGTCGGCGGCTTCGAGGGAGCCGGCGACGACCACGGTCCAGGGACCGTCGTTTCGATGGGCCGAGGCAGTGAGGACTCGGAAGCGATCGGCGCCTCGCTTGACGGTGGCGAAGATCGGATTCGAACGGGAACGGATCTGGACTGGGCGGGTGACGAGTGGTTTCGGCCCCGCTTCCTGGGAGGACTCGACGACCTGGCCGCGAGGGTCGAGGACCTGAGCGACCGCGTCCTGTGGTCGGAGGAGTTTGATGTTGCCGGGGTCCTGGAAGTCGATACCGCCGGCGGTATCGGTGACGGTTTGCGTCAGTGCCGCCGCGCGCGAGCGCAGCCCCGTGTCGAGTGATGTGCTCAAACCGTTCGTCAGCGAGCGGACGAACACGTATCCGCCGCCGGCGACGACGAACATCGTCACGAGGGAGGAGAGGACGGCGAGGCGGATCCGTATCGGCACGCGCTAGGTGACCGGCAGGCGGAGTCGGTACCCGACGCCGCGAACGGTTTCGATGTCGTCGCGGTCGAAGGGCTTGTCGACCTTCTTTCGCAGGTATGAGACGTACTGATCGACCACATTGGAAAGTCCGTCGTACGCGAAGTCCCACACGTGCTCCAGGATATGGGTGCGCGTGATCACCTCGTCTGGATGACGCATCAGCAGTTCGAGGAGTGCCATTTCCTTTGGCGAGAGTTCGAGCGCCGTCGCCCCGCGCCACGCATGATGGGTCGCGGGATCCAGTCGGAGATCGCCGACCTCGAGAATCGTGGGGCGGTCGCGAGAGTTTCGCCGGACCAGCGCTCGAACCCGCGCGGCAAGTTCGGCGAAACTGAAGGGCTTCGCGGCGTAGTCGTCGGCGCCGACGTCGAGGCCGTGCACCCGATCGTCGACGGCATCACGGGCGGTGAGCATCAGGACGGGAGCCCAGCGGTCACGTTCGCGAAGTTGGCGGCACACCTCGAACCCGTCGAGGCCCGGCAACATGACGTCGAGAATGACTGCGTCGTAGTCGTTCTCGGTACCCATCCACAATCCGTCGGTGCCGTCCGACGCTACGTCGACCGCATAACCCTCGTCCCGAAATCCGCGCTGGAGGAGCGCGGCCATCCGGGGCTCGTCTTCGACAATGAGCAGTCGCATCGTAGGACCGTACGGCTCTGAACGTGTGAGGTCGATGTGAACCCTGAGCGGTCCCGCTCCCAGATGCCGGTGTTGATGTCAACGCACGATCGGGGATCGATGACGGCGTCAGGCCGGCGGGGCCGATTCGAGGGTGACGTCAGCGTGGTGAGGGACTCCGGCGGCATCGAGCCAGGTCACGGACACGACGGCGCCTGGCTTGGCGGGCACCAGCGCCTGGGTGAGCGCGGATGCCGAGTTGATGCCCGTCTGGTTGATCGCGGTGATCACGGCTCCGGTCGTGATCCCGGCTGCTTCTGCGCCCGAGCCGGACGCGACGCCGACGACACCGGCGCCCGCGCTCGTCGAGCCGAAGTCCGCCGCCGACGATTCAGCGACCTCGATGCCGAGGACACCGCGCGTCGCTCCGAGATGGATTCCCGGAACGCTTCGACCGGCCGTGATCTGGCTGGCGATGCTCAGCGCGTCGTGGATCGGGATGGCGAAACCTTCAGTTGATCCCTGATCGGCGACTCCGAAGGTGTTGCCGCGTTGCGACGCCGCAGTATTGATTCCGACCACGCGTCCATCGGCGGTCGCCAGTGGGCCTCCGGAGTCACCGGGCTGGATCGGCGCGTTGATCCGGATGAGATGGGTGAGCCGTTCGGCGTTGGCACCGTTCTGATCGGATGCGGTGATGGGCTGGTCGAGGGCGGTGACCGATCCGGTCGCGATCGAAGTTGCGCCACCGCGACCGCCGGCGTTGCCCAGCGCGATCACGGCGTCACCAACACCGACGTTGGACCCGCTGGCAATGGGCGCGGGCGTCAGTCCGGTGGCGTTGCGAAGCTGAACCACCGCGACGTCGTGTGATTGGTCGTACCCGAGGACAGTCCCCGAGTAGGTCGTGCCGCTCGCGGCCACCTCGGCCCTGATGCTGGTCGAATCGGCAATGACGTGATTGTTCGTGAGTACGAGTCCGGTTGACGAAATGACGATGCCGGTTCCGGCGGCAGCGTTGCCCGACGACAGCGTGGTCGAGATGTTCACGATGGAGTGGTCGAGGGTACCGGCGACCGCATCCGCGTTCACTCCGGAGGTGGCGTTCGAGTTCGAGTCGGTGCTCGAACCGGGTATCGGTGCGGAGGCCCGGTCCGGCGCGCTCGGAAGTGAAATCCCTACCTGGCTCGGGTGTGACGAACTCCCGCCGCCGAGGCGGTATCCCACCAGCGCCGCAGATGCGGTCACGGCGCAGATGGCCAACGTCAGCGCGGTGCGTGCGGCCATTCGGCGCGAACGATTCGGCGGGAGGTCTGGTACCGACGTTGCGGGTTGCGGTGTGATCATGTCGCTCCCTCGCTTGACAATCGGTCGAGATTGGTCACGCCAGTCTGTACTTCCTCGACTGAGAGGAAGCTGGCCGAGCCTCGCCGTTTCTGCGGGTTTTGCCGGGCGCTTACTCACGGATCTCTCATCGTGGTATCGGTACGCTGCGGCGATGTTCGTTGCGATGCTCGTCCGCCGGCGGTGGCTGTCACATCACCTGGTGCCGCGCGCATTGGTTGTCGTCGTGGTCCTCGCCGCAGTCGAAGTCATCGGACTGGCGATCTACTCGTTCTTGCTCCCGGTCACCGGGTAGCGGGAACAGTGTCTTTCGCGGCGGCAATCGGCCGCCCGGGGCGGGAAGGATCGCCGGGCGCGTCGTGGCCTGGGCCTTTGGCGGTCCCGACATTCCGGCGCAGCTCTACATCTCCGACCTGTTTCGCGCCCATGGGTAGGTGCTGTGGGACAACGGGTGGTATGGCGGTCACCATCAGGCGTCGTACTCGCTCTCGTTTGCTCCGCTCGCGGGAAGTATCGGCCTGTACGGAGCGGCCGCGCTCTGGGGCGCGACGGCAACGTGGGCGTTCGACCGATTGGTGTTCTTCGCGGGCGGCCAACGTCATCGGGACCCGGTGATCCTGTTCGCGATCGGCACCGTGATTGCCGTTGCGATCGGTCAACTGCCGTTCCTGGCGGGCGAAGCGGCGGGGTTGCTCGCGCTGCTTGCGGCGCGTCGAGACCGCATGGCAGTGGCTCTGGTCCTGGCAATGGTTTGTGGGCTCTTCAGTGAAGTTGCGGGCGTATTCCTGGTCCTCGCGGCGGCCGCCTGGGTGCTCACGAGCCCGGCTGGCGAACGCCGGAAAGTGTTCATGTTCGGTGCTGCGGCGGCGCTGCCGATCGTTGTGCTCAGCGCGGCCTTGCCGGGGCTCGGACCGTTCCCGTTCCGGATCTCGACCTTCGCGATCGTGCTTGGTGTGAGCGGGGTCGGGATTCTCGCCTTCCCGCGGCGCTATCGAATTGTTCGGGTCGGGTACGGCATCACCTGGGTCTCCCTCCCCGACGTCGCGTTGGACTACTCCGCCGTCCGCGAGGCTCAGCTCCTCAACTCGGGACTTCCGTATCTGCGCCCCGTTTGGCGCAACGCACATTGGCGGGTCTGGGCCGTCGTCGACTCTCCGGGACTCGTCTCCGGACCCGCGCACGTCACCCAACTCGAGCCCAACCGCGTCACGCTCGCCGCCACAGGGTCCGGGTCGGTGTTGGTGCGGGTGCGGTACACGCCGATGTGGAATGTCAGCAAGGGACGGGCCTGCATCGCAGAACGCAACGGTGTGTGGACGCGGCTCGAAGTCATGCGTCCAGGACCGGTGGAACTCACTACTTCGTTGCTGCCGACGCGTACCGATTGCGACGCGCGTGCACCGTCGAATCACGTGGCCGCCACGATCGCCCGGAACTCGTCCGGCGCGCCGGCTGGCTGATGACACGGCGTCCGATCGGCGCGGTCGCCGTCGTCGCGGTCGTGCTGCTCGCGACGGGCGGGTGGTTCGCCGCGCGGAGTTTGAACCGGCCGTCCGATCCAGGCTGTCGGGTGGTTGCCGGTACCCGGACCTATCACCTGGACAGCCAGCAGGTCGCGAATGCGGTGATCATCACTGACGCCGCCCGCGAGAGTGGACTGGCACATCACGCGGTGACGGTTGCGGTCGCCGCCGCGCTCCAGGAGTCGCAACTCCGCAACCTGACGCACGGTGATCGAGACTCACTGGGGCTGTTCCAACAACGGCCGTCCCAAGGTTGGGGCACACCCGCACAGATCTTGGATCCGCACTTCGCCGCGGTTGCGTTCTTTCGCGCCCTCGCGCGTATCGATCGGTGGCAGACGATGGCGGTCACCGAAGCTGCACAACTTGTCCAACGCAGCGCGACACCGACCGCCTACGCCGGGTCGGAGGCCGAGGCCCGCGCGATCGCGGGCGCAACCACTGGAGAACTTCCCGGAACGCTGACGTGCGGGTGACCGTTCGTTCGAGTCCGCGATGGATCCATTTGGTGTCGCCTGGCCCGCAGGTTCTGATCCTTACAAGGTTCTTGTTCCGATCTTCCGTACGTTTGCCGTCTCGATGTTCCAATGATGCTTGCCGTGGGCGTCCGCCCGAGGCACTCCCCCCAGCAAGGAGAAACACAATGGAACCGGAGACCGGAACGCACTTCAAGAAATGGCTCGTCACGGGTGCAATCGCTGCGGGAGCCGCGATTGGCGCCGCTGGGATCTCAGCTGCGGCGACCACGCCGTCGGCCCCTGTCGCCGCGTCACCGACACAACCGGCGGTGTCGGGTTCGCAAGGAAACGAGAACACGACCCACGAAGCCGGCGAGACGGCCCAACGTGAGGCCGACGAGAAGGCCGGCAAGGTTGGTCACGGTGGCCACAGTCCCGAGACTGCCGTCACGGGTGCCAACGCCGACAAGATCAAGTCCGCCGCACTCGCGGCGGTTCCGGGAACCGTGAACAAGACGGAACAGCGCGCGGATGGCACGTACGAGGCCGAGATCACCAAGGCCGATGGCACCGAAGTCCACGTCTCACTTGGCCAGGACTTCGCGGTGACGTCGACACGTACGCCTGGAGCCCAAGGAGGTGACATCGGCAAGTAGGCGATCCGGGTAGCAAACGACGCCAGTCGACCCGCGGCGTCGTCCCGATATCACATCACCGGCACCGGCCAACGAGCCGGTGCCGGTGGCGCGCGCGTGGTGAACTCGGACGGGAAGACTACGGGGCGGTTTCGATGGGCGGGGCTGGAGGAGAGGCTGAAGCGGTCGGCGGAGAGTTCCGTAGCCGGGCTGAGCGCTTGTAGAAAAGCCAGGCGGTGAGACCGGCGAGGGCGGGAACACCTTGGGCGACGACACGCCAGAGCAGTATCGCCGCGAGCCCGGTTGCGAGGGGAACATGAAAATGATGGAGGAGCGCCGGTATCGCGATCTCTGTGAGCCCGAGGCCATTGGGGATGAACGGCACCCAGGCGATCACGGTCGCCGCCACGTAGGCGATCACTGCGATCTCGAAGGCCACGTTCGGACCGACGGAGTGCAGCACGCTCCACAAGACGGCGGCATCGGCCACGATGCTCGACGCGGACACCACTATCACGGCGAGTCGCCGCCGTGAGCTCCCGAGGGTTGCCTGAATGTCGGCGTGGAGCGCGTCGCCGTCGGTTTCGCGCTGTGAGCGTGACTTCCGACGTTCGTTCGGGAGGAACCGGCCGAGTCCGGAGATGCGGCGGCCGAAGCCGGGACGTCGGACGATCCAGAATGCGCCGGTCACCACCGCGAGAAGGATCAGCGAACTGATCGCGATGCGGGTGGGTTGGCGACGCCGAACCTCTCCGGCTACGGCCGCGACGATGCGATCGACGGAGAACACGACAACGAGCGCCCAGAACTGCATCCACTGTGATGCCGCGAGCATCAACCACGCGCCGCGTGTGGACATCCCGCGACGTGAGAGTTCCACGTTCGAGAGCGCGAATCCCTCCGCCGGGGCTGCCGGCATCACGGCGCCGAGACCGAACGCGATGGAGGCGATGCCGGTACCCAGCCGAAGTTCGGGTGTGGCACTCGTGCCGCGGAGGAGTCGGAGTTGAAGTCCGAGGAGCAGGAAACGAACCGCAACGCACGCGATCCCTGGGACGATCCACCACGGGTTCAGGTGCCGGATCTTGTCGGTCGCGTCCGAGACGCCACCTGCGATCGTGACGCCGGCATAGACCAACCCGAGTGCGAGCCCGAGGTAGGCGATCCAGACGAGGATCCGACGACGTGAGATCGGAGCGACACGTTCCCGACGGCGACTGATGACCGGGACGATGGGCGTGGTCACGGCAGCAACGATGGTCGAACGTCTTGGTGCTCAGGCGGCGAGCCCATCAGGAATCACTGTCCAACAACAGCTCCCGCGTTCCGCCGAGTCGGCGGACCCTTCGTTGGTTGCGTCGAGCACGGTCGATGATCACCACGCCCGCGAGCACCAGACCTGGGATGGCGGGTCGGCGGTGGTGGAGGTCGACGCGGTTCTTCCGGGCACGCCCCGTCGTTGGCTGGCGACAGGAGCGTCCAGCTGGGTGGTCATCGGTGGGCATTCTTGGTTGATGCTCCGGCTGGCGATCAGGCTACGCGTCGCGGCGCGCCGTGGCGATGAAGGCCCCGGCCAAGACGACGGTCACCCACACCGCGAGCACCAACGCGGCCCGTCCGGGAGTCAGGATGTCGGGTGCGGATCGCACACTGAAGAGTGACTCGCCGGCGGACGCCGGGAGCAGCTTCGACACGTCGTTGTCCCACGGGCTCGGCAGCGCGCGAGCGAGGAGGGGCAGGACGAGCACGATCCCGAACAGGGCCGCGATGGCACCGGGGGTTCGTCGCACGATGGTGGCGAGCCCGAATCCCAGGAGCGCAACCGCGGCGAGGTAGATCCCGGCTCCACTGATCGCGCGCATGACGCCCGGGTCGCCGATCGATGCTCCGACGTGCTTGCTCTGAAGTATCGATTGCCCGATCCCGAACGCAGCGAAGCTGGCAACGAGCCCGACGACGAGCGCGACCGAGCCGAGCACTGCCGCTTTCGCCGCGATCACCGTCTTGCGGCGAGGCGTTGCGGCGAACGTGGTGCGAATCATTCCGGTCGTGTACTCGGAGCCCACGACGAGCACGCCGAGGACGCCGATTGCGAGTTGCGCGAGGAAGATGCCACTGAGACTCCGTGCCGTGGCGTCGAACCGGAGTCGCTCGATCGCGTCGAGGTGATCCCATCGGGAGACGATTGCAGCAGAGAACAGCGTGCCGAGGCCGATGGTGATGCCGGCGGTGGCCAGCAAAGACCAGATCGTCGACCGGACCGTGCGCAGTTTCGTCCACTCGCTCTTCAGCGTCGCGACAACGATGTCAGTCGATCGTGCTCTCGGCGGCAGCGCGAGGGGTGTCGTGGTCGCAGTCATGAAGCCTCCTGGGCCATCGCAAAGTCCCCGGCGTGATACTCGACGCTGTCTTCGGTCAGGCGGAAGTACGCGTCTTCGAGTGAGCCACGTTGCGGAGAGAGTTCGTGCAACACGATGCGGTGGTCGAGGGCAACTTCGCCGATGCGCTTCGCATCGAGTGCGCGCACCTCGAGGGCATTGTCGACAGTGGCCACGATCGCGCCACGATCCCTCAGCACTGCTGCGAGTACCTGCGGATCGGGTGTGACGACGCGCACCGATCCGTCGCCCTGGCCGACGATGTCGGCGACGCTCGCAGAAGCGATCAACTGACCACGTCCGACCACAATGAGATGATCCGCGGTGAGCGCCATCTCCGACATCAGATGACTGGAGATGAAGATCGTGCGACCTTCATCGGCGAGTGACTTCAGGAGCGTACGAATCCATACGATGCCCTCGGGGTC
>JANYJV010000013.1 GCA_025361725.1 Acidimicrobiia bacterium
CAGGCCCGCCGATACGGCGGCCCGCGCCGAAGGCGCAGGAGCGGAACTGATGAGTGACATGAAGCCGATGAGCCATGAGGTGACCGACGGCATGGAGCGGGCGCCGGCCCGGGCCATGTTGCGTGCCATCGGGATGACCGATAACGACTGGGGAAAGTCCCAGGTCGGGGTGGCGTCGAGCTGGAACGAGGTCACGCCCTGCAACCTCCCGTTGGATCGTCTGGCCAAGCGGGCCAAAGAGGGGGTGCGTGCTGCCGGCGGGTTCCCGCTCGAGTTCGTCACGATCGCGGTCAGCGACGGCATCTCGATGGGTCACGAGGGCATGCGGGGCTCGCTCGTGAGCCGCGAGATCATCGCGGACTCGGTCGAGTGCGTGATGCACTCCGAGCGGCTCGACGCGCTCGTCACCTTTGCGGGCTGTGACAAGAGTCTGCCGGGCATGCTCATGGCCGCAGCGCGGATCAACCTGCCGAGTGCGTTCCTCTACGGCGGTTCGATCTTGCCGGGCCGCTACAAGGATCAGGCGCTCGATGTGGTCAGCGTGTTCGAGGCCGTCGGTGCCTGCGCAGCAGGGACGCTCAGCGAAAACGAGCTCGGCGAGATCGAGAAGCGCGCATGTCCCACCGAGGGTTCGTGCGCCGGGATGTTCACCGCGAACACGATGGCGTCGGTCGGCGAAGCGATCGGCATGTCGTTGCCGGGCTCCGCATCACCGGCAGCGGTGGACCGTCGCCGTGACGACTTTGCGTTCGAGAGCGGCCGCGCCGTGATGAACCTCATCGAACGCAACATTCGCGCCCGGGACATCATGACCAAAGATGCGTTCGAGAACGCCATCTCGGTGGTCATGGCCCTCGGCGGTTCCACCAACGCGGTGTTGCACCTCCTCGCCATCGCGAACGAGGCGCGTGTCGAACTCGAACTCGACGACTTCAACCGCATCGGCGCGCGCGTCCCGCACATCGCAGACACGAAGCCGCACGGCAAGTACCACATGTTCGACATCGACCGCATCGGCGGAGTGCCCGTTGTCCTGCAAGAGCTGCTCGACGCCGGCCTACTGCACGGTGACTGCATGACGGTGACGGGCAAGACGATGGCCGAGAACCTCGCTGAGCTCAAGTCGCCGGCGCCCGATGGCGAGGTGATCCATCCTCTCAATGCACCGATCAACGCACAAGGTGGCATCGCGATCCTGCGGGGTTCCATGGCGCCGAACGGGAGCGTGGTGAAGGTCGCCGGCCTGGACAACCTGTTGTTCGACGGCACCGCACGCGTCTTCGACGGCGAAGAGTTCGCGATGGAGGCGATCCTCGCCGGCACGATCAACGCAGGGGACATCGTCGTCATCCGGTACGAAGGCCCGAAGGGTGGACCGGGCATGCGGGAGATGCTCGCGGTGACCGGCGCGATGAAGGGTGCCGGTCGAGGCGGCGACGCCGCGCTCATCACCGACGGACGGTTCAGCGGAGGGACCCACGGCTTCTGCGTGGGTCACGTTGCCCCTGAGGCCGTCGACGGCGGACCGATAGCGTTCGTGCGCGACGGTGACCGAATCGTGATCGACGCGGGCGCGCACACCATCGACCTCATGGTCGATTCCACGGAACTCGAAGCCCGAAAGGCGGATTGGAAGCTGCCCGAGCCGCGCTACACGAGCGGGTTCTTGGCGAAGTACGCGCGGCTCGCGCAGGGTGCCGAGACGGGTGCGATCACGAACGTGTGATGCGTGGGTGGCTCGAGCGCGCGTTCAAGCGGCGTTGCTGAGTGCCGCTTCGAGGGCGTCGGCGTCCTTGCCGTGGATCATGTAGTTGCATTCACCGGCGAAGAGCGTGTGATCGGGAAGCACGAAGCGGAGTGACTCGACGCGTCCGCCCTGGACGCGGTGCATGCTCGACTCGACGGTGATACCCGCGACGGGCCATGACCCGAGGAGTTCGCCGGGCTTGCCGGTCATCGACCGGTCGAAGACGAGGAACCGACGGTTGCGCTGCGGGCCTTGAGGTGGAGATCGGGCAGACTCCGCCGATGCCCGAAATGCTCGAAGCGGAGACGGCCCGAGTACTCATCGCCGAGCGGGCGCTGCATCGCGAGGTCGCGAAGGTGTACGCGCCGGACGCGTGGTTCCTGAAGCGTGGTCTCACGGCGCCGGCCGTTCGCACCGCTCTGAAGGGCCGAACGCTGATCGACGCGCGACGCCGGGGGAAGCTCCTGCTCGTCGACACCGATCGGGATGGCCCGACCTTGGCGATGCACCTCGGAATGAGCGGGCGAATCCTGGTGGACGACGAAGCTGCGGGAGATCCGCTGCTCTACGCGGCCAACGGCGACAACCCGGCCTGGCGCCGTTTCGGACTGACGTTCGTCGACGGTGGATCTCTGTACTTGCGTGACCCGCGTCGGCTCGGTGCCGTCGAACTCGATCCCGATGAAGACCGGCTCGGTCCCGACGCGTCGACGGTTCGGTTGCCGTACGTGCGCGCGCTGTTGACTCGGAGTCGGGCGCCGGTCAAGGCCGTGCTGATGGATCAGAGCCGGATCGCCGGACTCGGGAACCTGCTCACCGATGAAGTCCTGTTCCGCGCCGGCGTGGATCCGGCCCGCCCGGCCGACTCACTGCGCGACGACGAGCAACGTGCGGTCGCCCGCGCGATCGGCACGACGGTGCGCACGCTCACCACACGCGGTGGCTCACATACCGGCGACCACATGGTGGCGCGGGTACCCGGAAGTCATTGTCCTCGAGACGGCGCCCCGATGCTGCGCCGAACCGTCGGTGGCCGCACCACCTACTCGTGTTCGCTCCACCAGCGATGAGGTCGGTGCTGTGAGCGGCGAGCGGTATCGTCCGCCCATGTTCCTGCGCCGGCTGGCTTCACTGATTGTGCTCGTCCCGTTGGCGGCTGCATGCGGATCATCGTCCACGGGGTCGAAGTCCTCGGCGGACGAATCGGTGTTCCACCGTGCGATCGCGGGCACGCTCAATGCTCGTTCGTACCGCTTCTCGATCGAGACGCAGTCCGAATCGGGTGTGCCCTCCACCGCGACCGGGCGCTTCCAAACTCCTGATCGGAGCTCCCTCGAGTACGAGGGAGTGGAACGCGTCACGGCGGGCACCGCGGTGTACTTCCGGGGCGGCGGCTTCGGGACAGCTTGGTCCAAGCTCGGGACTGAGATCTCCGGCCAGCTCGACTTCTTCGCGTTGCTCGTCGCAGTGCAACGTGCCGCCCCCGTGAGCCGCGAAGGAGGGCGGTACATCTTCCGCACCGACGCGCAGGGCACGACCCCAGCTGCGCAGTGGACGATGTGGACGGATGGCGCCCGGGTCTCGCGGTTCCTGCAGACGAGTGGTCGGTTTCGCTGGGACGAACGATTTACGGACTACGACTCGGCGCCGGCGATCGCGGTGCCGCGCGAGTCCGACGTCCACCCCGTCACGATCGTTCCGACCTGCCCGGGCGGCGCCGACCCAGTCTTCGACGGCTTCTGCCGAAAGGCCTAGGACCGACTACACGTTGAAGCGGAACTCGACGACGTCGCCGTCGGCCATGAGGTAGTCCTTGCCTTCGATGCGCACGCGACCCTTGGCCTTGGCTTCGGCCATCGAACCGGCGGCGACCAGATCGTCGAAGCTCACGACCTCGGCCTTGATGAAGCCACGCTGGAAGTCGGTGTGGATCACGCCGGCGGCTTGCGGCGCGGTCCAGCCCTGGTGGATCGTCCACGCCCGTGACTCCATCGGTCCCGCGGTGAGGTAGGTCTGCAACCCGAGTGTGTGGAATCCGACACGCGCGAGTTGATGCATCCCGGGCTCGGTCTGGCCAACGCTCTCGAGCAGCTCAGCCGCGTCGGCATCGTCGAGCTCGAGGAGCTCGGCTTCGAGTTTGGCGTTGAGGAACACTGCGTCGGCGGGCGCGACGAGCGCGCGCAGCTCGGCCTGGAGTGTCTCGTCCGTGAGACCACCCTCGTCGACGTTGAACACGTAGATGAACGGCTTCGCGGTCATGAGCGACAGCTCGCGCAGGTGCTCCGTGTCGATGCCCGCCGCGCCGGCGCCGGAGAAGAGTGTGGTGCCGGCTTCGAGGAGCCTCTCGGCGGCGAGCACGGTGTCGAGGACGGCTCGTTCCGTCTTCTTCCCCTTCACTTCCTTCTCGATGCGGGGGACCGCCTTCTCGATGGTCTGGAGATCAGCGAGCATCAGCTCGGTGTGGACGACCTCGATGTCGTCGGCGGGGTCGACGTGGCCGGAGACGTGGATGACATCGTCGTCGGCAAAGACGCGGACGACCTGGCAAATGGCGTCGGCCTCACGGATGTTGGCGAGGAACTTGTTGCCCAGCCCTTCGCCCTCACTTGCGCCCTTGACGATGCCGGCGATGTCGACGAACGAGACGGTGGCCGGGATGATCTGCTTACTGGTCAAGATCTCGGCGAGTACGGCGAGGCGCGGGTCGGGGAGTGAGACGATTCCGACGTTTGGTTCGATCGTCGCGAAGGGGTAGTTCGCCGCGAGCGCGTTGGCCTTGGTGAGCGCGTTGAACAGCGTCGACTTCCCGACGTTGGGAAGTCCGGCGATACCGATGGTGAGGGCCACGGCCGTCGAACCTAGCGGGACGGTCGCACCGAGGTCCGATGTCGGACCTCCGTGTTGCGGCGACACTGCTGAGTCGGGCCTGCTCAGCCGAGCCGGGCGAGCTTCTTGGCGAAGTCTGGCGCGGCGGGGTCGAGGTGGTGGGGGTCGACGACCCGAGCGAACGCGACATCGGCGGAGATCAATGCCGCCGCGCCGCGCCGCTGCGCGGTCGCAGCGAGGAGTGCGTCGAACGCGCCAAGGCCGTCCATGCGCTCGAACAGGTCGAGGCCGCCGCGCAGGTCGTCGTGATCGACCACGACGAGCGGCGAGAAGAGATCGGCGTAGCTGCGGGCCAGCGCGGCGGCATCGGTCCGATCACGGCGGCGGGCGCGCACATGGCAGAACTCTTGGATGACCTCGATCGTGGTCGTGGCGGTGACCCGGCCGGCGTCGACCGCGGCCACGACCGCCCGACACGGGTCGCGCAAAGGATGCTCCGCACCGACGGCGTACACGAGGACAGTCGTGTCGACGACGATCACGCGCCGCCACCGCGGATCTGGTCGAGTTCGGCCCGTAGCTCCGCCGGGTCGGGGACCGGCATGGGCTCCGCCGCGAGGATTCGCCCCGCTGCGGCGCGCCGCACCAACCGATCGACCGGGTAGGCGGCATCGATCGCGTCGCGAACAACTACGGAGACTGGAACGTGCCGACGGCTGGCTTCGGCCTCGAGCCGCTGGAGCCGTTCGTCGTCGATCAGGACTTGGAGCCGTCTCGTCAGCACACTATGAGCATAGCATACTCATAGTGTGTGACGGGCCAGAGATTCCGACCGTCCGGGCGTTGGGCCCGAGCCTGCGTCTCGGACGTCAGTCCGTCGGGCGCCGGTACGATCGGGCCGAGTTCCGACGACGGGGGTAGGACCACGGTGAATTGCGACCTGTGCGGCACCGTGAACCGCGCGAGTGCGCGATTCTGCGGTGGGTGCGGGTCGGCGCTCGCGCGTCGCTGTCCGAGCTGTAAGGCCGAACTCGACGCGGGGCTCTCGTTCTGCGACCAGTGCGGTACGACACTGGACGCGGCACCGGCTTCGAGCGGGCCGGCGGCCGTAGCCTCGTCGCCGAGCGTCGGCGCGGTCCGCAAGACCGTGACCGTGCTCTTCGCCGATCTCGGAGGCTCCACCGGCTTCGGCGAGCGGACGGATCCGGAGATCTCGCGCGTGGTGCTTGCCCGATACCACGCGTTGCTGCAAGACGTGATCGACGCGCACCGCGGCACCGTCGCCAAGTTCATGGGCGACGGCATGATGGCCACCTTCGGAATCCCCGAGGTCGCCGAGGACGACGCGCGACGCGCGGTGCTTGCCGGGGTCGACATCCAGCGTCGCTTCGAGGCATTCGCGGTCGACGTGCTCGCCCGCTACGGCGAGATGCTCACGATGCGCGTTGGGATCAACACTGGCGAGGTCGTGATCGCGTCCGGTGACGCGGACCTGGTCGGCGATGCGCTCAACGTCGCGGCGCGGCTCGAGAAGGCGTGCCGGCCCGGGCACGTGCTCGTCGGCGACGAGACGTGGCGCATCACGCGCGGCGACCTCGCGTACGAGCCCCTAGGCGAGGTCACGGTCGTGGGCCGCGCGGGTCCGGTCGGGACGTACGAGGTCATCGGCACCGGTGCCGCGACAACCGATCCGGTCGCGCCGTTCGTCGGCCGCGTCGGCGAGACCACCCGGCTGCGCGCCGTCTTCGACCGCGCTCGTACCGACAAATCTGCGGTGCTCGTCAGCGTGCTCGGCTCGCCCGGCATGGGCAAGACACGGTTGTCACGTGAGCTCGCGTCGACGCTCGCGGTCGATGAGGACGCGACCACCTTCGAGATCCGTTGCGACCGCTCCGGCGGCGCGACGTTCGCGCCATTCGCGGACCTCGTGCGCGAGGCGGCCGGCATCGCCGAGATCGAAGACGGCGAGGACGCGGCCGAAGCCACCCGCGATCGCATCGGGGCGCTCGTGCGCGACGACGCCGACCGCGGCCGCGTGGTCGATGTGATCGCCGGTGTCCTCGGTGCCGCGCCGGCCCGATCGGTGGAGGAGACGTTCTGGGGCATACGGCGTGTGATCGAGTCGCTCGCGACGGACCGTCCGCTCGTGGTGGTGATCGACGACATCCAGTGGGCCGAGCCCAAGCTGCTCGACCTGCTCGAGCACCTGGCCGAGTGGGTGCAGACGGTCGCGGTGCTGCTCGTGTGCCTCGCCCGCCCCGAGCTGCGCGAGCTGCGCCCATCCTTGACCGAACCCGGGCGCCGCGTCGCCGATGTGCTCGCGCTCGACGGCCTCGACGCGTCGGCCACCGCCGAGCTCGCGGCGGGACTGCTCGGCAGCGCGCTTCCGACGGAGCTCATCGACCGGTTGCCGGTGTCGACCGACGGCAACCCGCTGTTCGTGCGTGAACTCGTACGCATGCTCGTCGACGACGCGGTAATCCGGCGCCGGGACGACGGCGCGTGGGAACTGGCCATCGATGCCGAGGCGATCGAGGTGCCGCCCACGATCCAGTCGCTGCTCGCGACGCGCGTCGAGCGATTGCCGGCCGAGGAGCTGCGCGTCCTGGAACTCGCGTCGGTCGTCGGGGCCGAGTTCAGCGTCGGTGCGTTGCGCGAGCTGGCCGGTAGCGGCATCGCGGTGGCGCCGGTGCTGGAGCGTCTGCGCCGGAAGGAACTCGTCGAGCCGACCGGGAGCTATTGGGGCGACGATCCGCTCCACCGATTCCACCACGTCCTCATCCGCGACGCGGCCTACCGTCGACTGCTCAAGACGACGCGCGCCGAACTGCATCGCCAGGTGGGCGAGTGGACCGACGCGAGCGCGGGCGATCTCATCGGTGAGCACGAGACCGCGATCGCGTTCCATTTCGAGCAAGCGCATCGGTACCGAATGGAGCTCGGGACGGTCGACGACGAGACGGATCGACTCGGACGGCGCGCGGCCGAACTGTTGGGCGTCGCCGCGCGTCGCGCGTTGGATCGCGAAGACCTCACCTCGGCGGGCGCACTCGCGCGGCGCGCGCTGGCCGCGCTGCCGGAGTCGGACATCAACGACCGCGCCGATCTGCTCCTGATCGCGTGCGAGTGCTTCCTCTCGTCCGGTGATGTCACGGCCGGCGCCCCGCTCGTCGCCGCTCTCGAACCGCTGAGCGGTGACAACAAGCAACTCGGGGCCTGGGCCGCCTGCTATCGCGCGCAGTTGATCGGGCTCACCGATCCCGACGGGGTTGTCGGCGCGGAGGAGATGGCGAGCACTGCCGCGACGGCATTGGCGAGCCTGGGTGACGGCGCCGGTGAGGCCAAGGCCCACCAGGTGCGCGCGTTGCTGCTCGCCCGGCTCGGCCGCGTCGGCGAGGCCGAGGTGGTCCTCGATCTCGCGCTGGGCGCAGCGCGTGCGTCCGACGACCGGCGGCGGGTCACCGCGGTGCTCGGCGCCGCACCCCAGGCCGCGTTGTTCGGTCCGAGTCCGGTGGCCCGAGCCGGTGGCCGCTGCCTCGACGTCGTGCGCCTGTTGCGAATCACGACCGCGTCCCCATCGGTGGAGGCGACGTCGATGCGGTGCCAGGCCGTGCTCGAAGCACTGCGGGGCCGGTTCGACGTCTCCCGCTCGATGCTCGCGTCGGCCCGCGCGTCGCTGGAGGAATTGGGTCTGCGGCACGGACTGCTCGAGACCGATCTGTTCACCGGCATGGTCGAGCTCATCGCCGGCAACCCGGGCGCCGCGATCGATCCGCTGCGCGCCGCGTACGAGGGGCTCGGCACCCTGGGTGTGGGTGCCGATGCCGGCCAGGCCGCGGCGCTGCTTGCGACCGCGCTGCTCGCGCGCGGTGAGATCGACGAAGCGGAGTTGATGGCCGGTGAGAGCGAGGCGCTTGCCGGACAGAACCTCAAGACCGCGATCGCCTGGCGGATCGCCCGCGCCGAGGTGCACGCGGCGCGTGGGGACGCGGCCGCGGGTGTGACGGTGGCCGAGGAGGCCGTCAAGATCGCGGCGGGCACCGACCTCGTGCTCGATCACGCCGACGCGTGCGTGGTCCTTGCAGAGCTCCGCGCGCTTTCGGGCGACGCCGACGGAGCCGAGCAGGCGCGGGCCGATGCGCGTCGGCTCTACGAGGCGAAGGGCGCCACGGTCCCGGCGGCACGCCTCGCCGATGCGCGCGACGAGGTGGTTGTGCCGCCTGTTGCGCCGACACTCGAGCCGGCGTCGTCGGCGATGCCCACCGATGCGCGTAACCCGCTCGCGGAGAACGCCGCGTCCCGGTTCATGGAACCGCTCCGAGTCGCGTTCAACGACAAGGACCGTGTCGCACTCGCGCAGTTGATCGCATCCGGTCATGTCCACGAGGACCGGCGTTCCATCGTGGGGTCAGTCGATCTCGGCCCGCGCGGCAAGTTGGACGAGGTCGAAGCGACTATCGATCAGGGGTTCTCCTTCGCCGAGCCCGTGATCGTCGCGGTGCGGGGCGAACGGCTCGCACTGAGCCGGATGCTGACTCGCACGGCGGCGGGGGACGAGAGCCCACGCCTCTCGGTCAACGAGCTCGATTCCGACGGCCGGATGACTCGTTCGGTCCTCTTCGACGAGGACGACCTCGTCGCCGCGCTCGCCGAACTCGATGATTGGTACCTCACTGGCGAGGACGCGGGGATCGCCGAGGCGATCCGCCCTGCGGTCGAGCACCTCGCCGCGTTCCACGCGCGGGACTGGGACCCGATCGCCGACTCGATGCGTGACACCGTGGTCATCGATCACCGCGGGCTCTGGCCGGACACCGACGCCGACGGTTACGTCGAACGAATGCAGAGCCTCGTACAGACGATTCCCGACGCGATCGTCATCGCCCGGAAGTTCCACGTGCACGGTGACGCGGTCCTGATGACGGCCGAGGTTCGCGCGACCTCGGACCACGGCGAACGCTACGACTACACGTTTCATACCGTGACCCATCCCGGGCGCTTCGAGTACTTCGACGAGACCGACTTCGCGACGGCGCTGGCCCGACTCGACCAGCTCGGTACCTGGAAGCCGGAAGTGCTCGAGCTCCGAACTCCCCGAACGGCGGCGGTCAGGAACCGGGCGACCGAGGCGCTGGTGATGGGCATGGCGATGCTCAACGCCGATCCGCGCAATGCCCGATCGGCCACCGAAGACGGCATCAGGAGTGGCGTCATCTCGCCTGACATGCAGCGTGAGGATCACCGCCGCGTCGTCGGATCACCGACCATCGCCGACGGGGACGACTTTGCGGCGGAGGTCGGCGCGATGTTCGGGGTCTTCGACCGCATCGACGTGGATCCGGTGGCAGTGCGCGGGGAGCAGCTGACGCTCGTGCGACTCCGCTGTGTCCGAGAGCCCGACTTCGAGTCGACCTGGCTGGCGCTCTACGAGTTCGACGGGCAGGGTCGGATGACGCACGAGATCGACTTCGACGACGACGACCTTCCGGAGGCGCTGGCCAAGCTCGACGCGGCGTACTTCGTCGGTGAGGGTGCAGCGTTCCAACGGGTCCTCCGGGCGGCCGGTCGGTACGCGACCGCATCGGATGCCGGTGATCTCGACGCTATGAGCGAGTGCCTCGCCGGCGATTTCGTGGTGGTCGACCATCAACCGCTCGGCTTCGGTGCGGGCGATCGCGACTACTTCGTCGACATGCGCCGATTGGCGGAGGCCGACCTCGAGGGCGTCAACCGCGTGTTGCACGTCAGCGAGCACGCGATCCTGGCTGTGTACCTCTCGAATCCGATCACGGACGAGGGGGCGCGGTACGAACGCGCGGGCTCCGTCGTCATGGGCGTCGACGCCTCGGCCCGCGTCAACCGCATCGAGATGTACGCGGACGACGACTTCGACGCCGCGCTGACCCGCTTCGATGAGCTTGGTGCCGGGGCGCCTGCCGACCCGCGCCGCGCGGCGGCGGAGAACGCGACGACGAAGCTCATTGCCCGGACGCTCGACCTCATGAATCGCGGCGACTGGGACACGCTGGCGACCATGAACGTGGCGGCCGACGGCGTCGTGCGGTTCGATCGGCGCCGGACCGTCTCGGCGCCGACGCTGAATGACAGCGAGAGCTTCGGTGCCAACGCCGCGGGCATCTACGAGGTGTTTGGTGTGGTCCGTTCCGAGCCGGTGGCCGTACGGGGCGAACGGCTCGCGCTCATCCGGTTGCATTGTGGTGAGGCGCCCACCTTCACCATGCAGATGCTCGTCGTGTACGAACTCGACGATGACGGTCGCATCGTGCGCGAGGTCGACTTCGACGGCGACGATCTCGTCGCTGCACTCGGCGAGCTCGACGAGCGATATCTGAGCGGTGAGGGTGCCGGCCATGAGCGGGTGCTCCGGATCTGTAGGGCGTTCGAGGACGTCAACAACCGTCGCGACTTCGAGGCGACGCAATCCATGCTCGCGCCGGACTTCACCATGGCCGACCGGACGCGCCTCGGTTTCGGGGTCGGAGGACGCGGCTACTTCGATGCCGCGAACCGAAGTCGGGAGGCGGTCGCGGCCGACGACTCCGCCGTGGTGCGGATGATCGAAGTCGAGGGCGACGGCCTGCTGGCGGTCGTCGAGGGTCACCGCGTCACGCCGGAAGGCAACGACTACACCTGGAATTCCTGCATCGTGCTCCAGGTCGACACCGAGGACCGGATCCGTCGCGCCGAGTACTACGACGAGGACCACTACGCCACCGCTCGGGCTCGGCTCCACGAGCTGGGCACGCGCGAGTCGGCTACGCCGGTCGCGAACCCCACGACGCGCGTCGTCGAGCGGTTCTTCGATCACCTCGCCGCGCACCGTTTCGACGAGGCCGAGGTGCTGATGGATCCGGCATTCGAGCACCTCGACCGACGATCGATCGTCTCGAACGATTCCGTCGGCCGTGAGCAGACGATGGCCAACAACCGTGCGGTGGTCGAGATGGGTTTCGACGACATCGAGTTGACCACGGTCGCGGTGCGAGGCGAGCGGCTGGCGCTCGTGCGCGCTCGGTTCCGGACCGCCGGCGGCGACGAGATGCCCGCACTCATGCTCCAGGAGACCAACGAGGAGGGGCTGCGAACGCGCTATCTCGGTTTCGACCCGGACAACCTCGACGCGGCGCTCGACGAACTCGACGAGCGCCATATCGCGGGCGAGGGAGCCGATCACGAGTACCTGATCCGGCGGATCGGCGACTTCCGCCACGCACGCGCCGCCCGCGACTGGGACGGGGTCGAGGCCCTGTTCAGTCCCGAATACGTCGGGGTCGACCGGCGGCGGCTGGGCCTGGGCACGGGAACCCGCTCGGGATATCTCGCGGCCGCGCGGGCGATGGTCGAGCTCGTTCCCGACGCAACGTTCGTCCCGCGTTTGATCGAGACGCGCGGCGACCTCGTCCTGTTGCGCACCGCAGGAAGCGGCACCTCCGTGGACGGCAGCCGCTCGGAGTGGGAGCAGTGGGTGGTGTGGCAGTTCGCCGCGGGCTGCGTTGTGTGGGGTGAGGTGTTCGCGCTCGAAGATGAAGCCGTCGCCCGCGCTCGCTTCGACGAGCTCGCAACGAAGACCCTCACGCCGTACGTCGACAATCGGCTCGTGCGGATCGGTGTCCGCGCCCAGTGGTTGGGACGCTTCACCGACGCCCGGCGCGCGTTCTACGGCGATGACTGCGTGCTGGAGGACCGCCGGCCGGGGGTCAACGCCGGCACGGTGCAGGGAGCGGCGGCCGTCGACGCCAGCGTCCAGTCGGGCGTGGACGTCTTCGGCGTTCTCGAGATCGACTGGCTCGCCGTGCGCGGTGACCGACTCGCGTTGAACCGTTGGGCGTTCGTCGCCGACAGTGGGTTCGAGGCGCCCGGCCTCAGTGTGATCGAGCTGGACGAGGACGACCTCGTCTGCCGGGTCACGTCGTTCGAGGAGTCCGATCTGGCCGGGGCGATCGCCTTCCTGGAGGAACGGCACGTCGAGCTGCGCGGCGACGCGATCACGTCACAAGAGCTCACCACCGCGATCGGCTCCCGCGCGTTCAACGCGCGCGACTGGGACGAGCTGGGGCAGGTGTACGCCGCCGACGTGCGGTTCGTGCTGCACACGCCGTTTCGGACCGAGGGCGGCTGGGACGACTACCTGGCCCAGCTCCAGGTGCTGGTCGAGCAGGTGCCCGACGTCGCACTGGTCTTCGCCAAGGTCACAACGCGCGGCCGGTGTGGCCTGTCACTCCTGCCCTTCACCGGCACGACCCCGGAGGGCAGCCGGTACTCCTGGTCGATGGTGCAGGTCACCCGCATGGGTGAGGACGGCCTGATCGCCGAGTTCGAGCTCTTCGACATCGAGCAATGGGGCGACGCCGCCGCGTGTTTCGAGCGTTGGGTGGCCGATTCGGACACATCGGCGGGCGCGGGCCGAGCGACCTCGATCGAGAACACGGCGTCGCGCCTCACTGCAGAAGCGGCGCGCGGGTTCGGCGTGGAGGGCGGCTCAGGTTCGGGGCACCTGGCCGACGACCTGGTGCGGGTCGACCACCGGCGCATGATCGGCGTACCCACGACCACGACCCGCGAAGAATTCGCGGACGCGGCGACTGCGTTCGCGGACCTGGGGATGACGGATATGACGTTCGACGTCCACGCGGTGCGTGGGGATCGGTGCTGTCTCGGGCGGCTCACGTACTCCGGCGCGGACTTCGACGTGAGGTTCCTGACCGTCGTGGCATGCAACGACCGCAACAAGACGGCGTGGATCGACAACTTCGACGAGGACGACCTCGACGCCGCGCTCGACACGCTCGACGAACGATTCATCGCCGGCGAGGGCGCGGAGCACCACAACGTGATCCGGTGGTGGCGAGAGTTCGGCGCCGCGTATCGGGATCGGGACTGGGCGGCGGTGGAGGAGATGTATGTCTCCGACGCGGTGTTGGTCGACCATCGGTCGATCGGCCAGGGCTGGAACGACCGCGCCGACTTCCTCACGTCGACGCGAGCGGTGGTCGAATTGGTGCCTGATGTGCGGCACCTCCCGCGCTGGCTGGAGATCCGCGGCCACGTGACCCTCACCGATGGCGAAGCGTCCGGTACCACTTCCGACGGCAGCCGGTACTCGTGGGGCTACCACATGGTCACGCAGTGGGCCGGTGGTCGCATCACCCGCCTCGAGATCTTCGACGCCACCGAACCGGCGCGCGCCCGAGCGCGCTTCGAGGAGTTGGCCGGCGAGGAGCCACCGGTCGCCGCCTCGCCCGCGACACCGGCGCAGCAAGTATCCGCGGCATTCGCGGCGCGGGACTGGGAGTGGATCCGCGATCAGATCGCGCCCGACGCCGTACTCGAGGATCGCCGCAGCACCGTGAGTTCGCACCGCGCGTTCGGGGCCGATGCTGTGGTCGATCTCTTTCGCGGCTGGGCCGATGTGGGCTTCCAGACACTCGAGGACATCCCGCTCGCGTCGCGGGGAAACCGTCTGGTACTACGCCGGCGGGTCTACCGGACCGAAACCGGGTTTGAAATCGAGACGCTCGTCGTGATCGAGTTTCGGGTCGACCGAAAGATGGTGGCGATCACACTCTTCGACGTCGACGCGATGGTGCCGGCGCTCGACGAGCTGGAGCTTCGGTACGCCCGCTCGGGCGCGATGAGTCGGCCCGAGCGGTCGGCGCTTGTCGTATGCGCCGCGTTGAACCACCGTCGGTGGAGTGAGTTCGACGCGATCCTTGCGTCGGATGTGGAAGTGGTCGACCATCGTCGGTTGGGTTTCCCCCCTGCGACCGGGCCGGTTGGCCTGGTCCACGCGCTGCAGTCGCTCGTGGCGCAGGTCCCCGATGTCGTCGCCATCGTGACCGGGCTCGAAACCTCGGGTGATGCGGTGGCCGCGGTCGTCGACCAGATGGGAACGTCCGCGGACGGGATGGCCGCCGACTGGCGCTGGCACAACGTGATCCGCGTCGACCGCGCTGGACGGATCGGCCGCATCGAGTACTTCGACACCGACGACGAGGACCGGGCGCGCGTTCGGTTCGAGGAGTTGGCGCGCTCGGGGCCTGAACCGGTCGGCTGAGGGAGGGCCGGTTGTGAAGTTATACTGATCGGTATGACTCACCGAGTGGGGACAAAAGGTCAGGTAGTGATACCCAAGGAGCTGCGGGACCGGATGGGCATCGAGCCCGGGGATGAAGTCAACTTCTGGATCGACGGCGACCATGTCGCATTGGGTCGCGCCGCTGATCGGCCAGGATTGCGAGGTCGATTCGCAGGCTCCGCCCTGACGAGCGTCTTGGAAGCCGAACGCGAGGCTGATCGAGGTCGCGAAGGTCGCCGATGACGGTTGTCCTCGATTCGTGGGCGGTGATCGGCTACCTGGAGAACGCCGAACCCGCGGCAACGGCAGTTGCCGCGCTCCTCGAACGCGAGCGGCCCGTGATGAGTTGGATCAATCTGGGCGAAGTTTTCTACGTCGTCCGACGCGGATTTGGTGAGGACGCCGCGACCTCGACGATTCGCGATCTGCGCAATGAGATCACCATGGAACTCCCGAGTGAAGATCGCGTCGTGGCCGCTGCTCGCATCAAGGCCGACTTTCCGTTGGCGTATGCCGACGCGTTCGCCGCCGCAACGGCAATCGCACACGATGGAGCGCTGTGGACCGGCGACCCGGAGCTCCTCGTTGCCGCCGCTCCGTGGCGTTGGCACGATCTTCGGTAGATCGTGTCACCAACGCGTTGGGTCCAAGCAGATCTGCAGCTTCGCCCACGCAACTTGGGTGTCGTCGGTGTCTTCGTGGGGCGCGTGGAACTCGGACGCGTAGAGAGAGATCTCGCAAAGGTCCCACCAGAGTCGGTAGAGCTCGACCGCTACCGGGTCGATCGGAGTTCCGGTGCACTCGGAGTATTCGCCGGCGACTCCGGCATCCTCGTCGATCAGGGTCCAGAGGTCGCGCTCCGGGGGAGCAAGCAGGGCGGTGTCCCAATCGATGAGCGCAACGCCATGTGAAGTGTCGATGGTGTTGCCCCGATGCGGCTCGCCGTGCGTGAGCACCCAGCGATCGGGCCGAGCGGCGACCTTGTTGACGAGCAGGTCGTAGCGCTCCAGTACGCGCCGGAGCGCGTCGTGGTGCGCGTGCAGCAACGTGCGCGCGGGTTCGGCGAAGGGGCCGGCTCCCCAGGTCGCGTGCGTGTCGGACAGCGTCTCGATGAGTTCGTCACGGCGCGGGATGAGGAAGTCGTCGCGGCGCGCGGTTGGTGCGCGCGCCGCCGGAACTGCATGGATTGCCGTGATCCGTTCGAGCACCGCCGACCGCTCGGCATCGGTCGGATACGCACCCCACCGGTGGGTCGTTCCATCGATGTGGTCGTAGAGCGCAGCCACGTATCGATCGTCGATCCGATGAACGATCGTGCCGGCCCGGGTCGGTGTGGGGGCGACGACGAAATCCAGACCGGAGTCGTACAGAGCTCGCGCCGTGGTCAAGGCGTCCGTCAAACGCATGGCAGCCATACTGCGGTCGTCAGATCGGTGACGTAGCCGCGTGTCGAGGTCGTCGACGCTCACGAACCAGCGCGTGTCGTCGGAGCGCGCGTGCCAATGATGCGACCCGAACCCGACGGGTGCCCATTCGACGTCCGTTGCCCGCAGTCCCCAACCGTCGCCAACCGCATGGACGATGTCGGCGTCCGTCAGATCGTCGGGCCGGGTGAACATGCGATCACGGTAACGGCGAGGAATTGCAGGAGGGCAGGGTTTGCCTCCTGTGACAGGATGCCGCGGTGCAAGTTCCGGAAACGCGATACGCCCGGTCGCCCGACGGGCTCCGGCTGGCGTATCAACAATGGGGCGAGGGACCGCCGCTGCTGATGGTCCCCGGCCTGGTGTCGAACACCGAGGTCGCCTGGGAGCACGAGCTGTACAACCGAATGCTGGAGTATTGGGGTCGGTACATGACCTGTGTCCAGTTCGACAAGCGCGGGATTGGGCTCTCCGACCGTCCCGACGAGTCACCGACGCTCGCGCAGCGGATGGGCGACATCGTCACGGTGTTGGACGCCGTCGGGTGGCAACGGGCACACGTATTGGGTATCTCGGAGGGCGGCATGATGAGCCAGCTCTTCGCGGCGGAGTATCCCGAGCGCGTCGACCGCCTGGTCCTCGCAAGTACCAATGTCCCTCCGGGCTACTGGGACCGAATTCCCGGCTACGTCCGCGACGGTGACCCGCTGATCAGACCGACGCCTGAGATCATCGCGATGTTCGAGCGGCTCGTCGACGGCTGGCCGGAGAACTCTGAATACTTCGTCGAGTGGTTTATGCCGAGCCAGGCGACGAACGAGGCATACGTGCGGTGGGTGAGCCGACTTCAGCGTCTGTCCGCCAGCCCGAAGGACTTCGCTCGGCAGGTCCACAGCGTTATGTCCCTGGACGGCGGTGACGCACCCGAGCGCATTGTGGCGCCCACGCTCGTCGCGCACGTCACGGGCGATCGGGTATTGCACGTCGCCGGCGGTCGACTGCTCGCCGAGCTTGTGCCCGGCGCGCGGTACATCGAGATCCCGGGCAACGACCACTTTCAGTGGATCCAGTCCAACTGGCGGGTCATCGCCGACGGGATGATCGAGTTCTTCACCGGCACGGTGCCCGAGCCGATCACCACCCGTCGCTTCGCCACCGTGCTCTTCACCGACATCGTCGGCTCCACGAAGCGTTCTGCCGCGCTCGGTGACACTGCGTGGCGTGCGATCCTCGACCAGCACGACGTGATCTCGCGCAAGATCGTGGAGCAGCATGGCGGGCGCGTCGTGAAGAGTACCGGCGACGGGCTGCTCGTGGTGTTCGACGTCCCGTCGCAGGGCGTCGGGTGCGGCATCGAGCTGTGTGACTCGCTCGTCGCCATCGACGTCCCGATCCGCGCCGGTGTGCACGCAGGCGAGATCGAAGTGCACGACGACGGCGACATCTCCGGGATTGCGGTCAACCTCGCGGCTCGGGTCGAGCAAGCCGCGGCCGACGGCGAGCTGTGGGTGAGCTCGACGGTGCGGGACATGATGCTCGGCGGTGCTGCCGGCTTTGACGAGCGCGGCGAACACGCGCTCAAGGGCATCGACGGCGCCTGGAAACTCTTCGCAGTTCGCTGAACGAACGGTCCTGATGCGCAACGCGGAGTTCAACGACGCGCGTCTCGTCGAGGTCTATGACGCCACCTGTCCGTGGTCGCAAGACGACGATTTCTTCGTGGCGATCGTCGCCGAGGTCGGCCGCGCACTCAGTGTGCTCGATCTCGGATGTGGCACTGGTCGGCTCGCGCTCGGTCTCGCCGCCGCTGGACACGCCGTCACCGGCGTCGACCCGGCGCGGGCATCACTCGATGCGGCGCGTGCGAAGCCCGGAGCGGAACGCGTGACCTGGATCGAAGGAACGTCGTCGGTGCTTGCGACCGATGCCTTCGACGCGGCGGTGATGACGAGTCACGTCGCGCAGTTCTTCGTGACCGACGATGAGTGGGCGGCCGTTCTCCGCGATCTGCGGCGAGCGCTCGCCGTTGGTGGTCGGTTGGTGTTCGATGCGCGTGATCCCGCCAACCGCGCGTGGGAGCGGTGGCCGGCGGAGTGGAACCGCACGTTGACACTGCCGCGCGGCGGCCGGGTCGAGCAGTCGATCGAGGTCACTGACATCGTCGGTGATGTGGTGACCCATGCCATCCACTACCAGTTCGACACGGGAGAAGAACTCGTCAGTACTGCGACGTTGCGGTTCCGGTCGGCGGACGAACTACGGACCTCGCTCACGATTGCGGGCTTCGAGATCGAGCACATCTTCGGTGGCTGGCAACGTGAGGCCGTCGGCGAGGGTGACGGCGAGTTCCTGGTGGTGGCCAGAAAGGCGTGATGCGAGGACTGAGGCGTTGCGGCGTTCTTCGGTCAACGAGCTCCACAGCCGAGCGCCGCGTCGAGGACGCTGCAGACATCGTCGAGTCGCGTCGGCGAAAGCTGCGCGATCCGCCGCCGCGAGGCGTCGCTACGGATCAGATCTCGCCGCGCTTCATCGGCCGAAGATCTTGGACCAGTCGGTCCGGGCGCGTCTTCGATCCATTGCTCATCGGGCCAGCCGGCCGACTCCTCGGCGGTCAGCGGAGTCTTTGCGTACGCCTCGGCGTCGCGCTCGCACGCTCGTCGGTACAACAGCTGGGCGAATTTACCGAACGCCGATCACCACGGTGTCGGGGGGGCGCAGGATCCCGAGGCCGCGGTCGAAGGTCGCGAGCTTGGCGTGGAACCGTCGAGCGATTTGACAGAGGTAGACGTCGGTGACCTGGCGGTAGCCGATCACGCCGGCGAGCGATTCACGACGTATTGGTGCTGCTTCGGCGACGAACGAGAACCGCTGATCGTCACGGACGGATTCGAGGATTGCGTGCGCGTCGCCAGCAGGGACATCCGTGCGAATGAGGTAGCGCAACGTCGCGTTCTCGACGGTCGGACACGTCAGCAGACTCTCGGCGTCAGCGGGTGCGGCCCACTTCGATGCGGACCGGTGATGCTCGTGGGCTCGATCCACCAGCGCAATCAGCACGTTGGCGTCGAGAAGCGTCTTCACCCGTCGGCGGCGAGCCGAGCGACGTCGGCGGCGCTGCGGGTCGGACCGCCCGTGGCGACGAGCAAGCCACTCGCGCGGTCACGCTGTACTCGCCGCCGGTCATCGTCGTCCACGGTGGCGACGACTTCTTCCACAAGCGCAGTCACGGTGGCGCTCATCGACTGGCCGCGGCTCGCGGCGAGGTAACGCAGGAGTTCGTGGATGTCGTCGGGAATGTCGACGGTCGTTCGCATTAGCCCGCATCATATTCGAGAAATGATGCGAAGCGGCTCGTGGCGAGAAGGACTTGATTCTCGCCGGCAAACCGACGATACTCTCGGCCTCATGAACCGGACCGCCGACCTCCTCGTAGTAGTTACCTAGGCGTACGGCTTTTTCGCGTCCGTACGCCCGACCCTCCGCAGATGCGGGGGGTTTTTCGCGTCCGGACCCGAAGCGCGTCCGGACTTTCCCCCAGGAGCACCCCATGAAGTTGACCGGAGCCCAGGCACTGATCAAGAGCCTCGAGATGGAAGGCGTCGAGGTCATGTTCGGTCTGCCCGGCGGCGCGATCCTGCCGGTGTACGACCCACTGATCGACTCGTCGATCCGTCACATCCTCGTGCGCCACGAACAGGGCGCGGGCCACATGGCCGAGGGCTACGCCCATGCCACCGGTCGTCCCGGCGTGGCCATGGTCACCAGTGGACCGGCGGCCACGAACATCGTGACACCGATCGCCGACGCGTACATGGACTCGATTCCGCTCGTCGTGATCACCGGCCAGGTGCCGTATGCAGTCATTGGGACCGACGCGTTCCAGGAGTGCGACACCGTCGGCATCACGATGCCGATCACGAAGCACAACTGGTTGGTCACCGACGCTCAGGACATCCCGCGCATCATCCGGGAGGCGTTCCACGTGGCGACCACCGGTCGGCCCGGGCCTGTCCTCGTGGACTTCCCGAAGGACATTGCCAACCAAATGATGGAGTGGGAGTGGCCGGAGGGTGTGGACCTGCCCGGCTACAAGCCGAACCTCAAGGGCCACCCGAAGCAGATCAAGGACGCGGCCAAGCTCATCGGCGAGTCGCACCGCCCCGTCATTTACGCGGGCGGCGGGATTCTCAAGGCGCGCGCCGCAGAAGCGCTGCGTGAACTCGCCGAGGCCACGGGCATTCCCGTCGTCACCACGTTGATGGCGCGCGGTGCGTTCCCGGACAGTCACGAGCTCGCGCTCGGCATGCCGGGCATGCACGGCAACTACACGGCGATCACCGCGATGCAGAAGAGCGACCTGCTGATTGCATTGGGCGCGCGCTTCGACGACCGGGTCACCGGCAAGGTGGACTCGTTCGCGCCGGACGCGAAGATCATCCACGTCGACGTGGATCCCGCGGAGCTCGGCAAGGTCCGGCGGCCGGACGTGCCGATCGTCGGCGACTGCAAGAACGTGATCGAGCGCATCACCGTGGCGGTCAAGGCGGATCAGGCCAAGCACGAGTGGCCGGATCTGAGCGACTGGCGCGCCACGGTCAAGGGCTGGCAGGTGGAGCACCCGCTGTTCTACGACCAGCCCGAAGGCGGCCCGTTGAAGCCGCAGTTCGTGATCGAGAAGCTGCGTGAACTGGCCCCGGACGACACGATCCTCGCGTCCGGCGTGGGCCAGCACCAGATGTGGGCGAGCCAGCACTGGCGCTTCGAGCACCCCTATACGTGGGTGAACTCGGGCGGACTCGGCACTATGGGCTTCTCGGTGCCGGCGGCGATCGGAGCGAAGGTCGGCTGCCCGGAGAAGACCGTGTGGGCCGTCGACGGCGATGGTTGTTTCCAGATGACCGCGCAGGAGTTGGTGACCGCGGCCGCCGAGAAGATCCCGGTCAAGATCGCGATTCTGAACAACGCGTATCTCGGCATGGTGCGTCAGTGGCAGGAGCTCTTCTACGAGGAGCGCTACAGCGAGGTGTACCTCTCGCCGGATCTGCCGGACTACGTGATGTGGGCCGAGGCCATGGGTTGTGCGGGTTTCCGGGTGGAGACACCCGAGGACGTGATCCCCACAATCGAGAAGGCCAACGCGATCAACGACCGTCCCGTCGTCATCGACTTCCGCACCGACTACCGCGAGAAGGTGTACCCGATGGTCCCGGCCGGCGCGAGCAACAGCGACGTGATCATCGGCCCCGAAGCCGACACCCGAGGAGGGCGCTGACATGACGATCGACCACCACATTCTCAGCGTGCTCGTCGAGAACAAGTTCGGGGTGCTCACTCGCGTCTCGAGCTTGTTCTCACGGCGTGGGTACAACATCTACTCGTTGGCCGTCTCGCCGACCGAGGACGACCGGTACTCGCGCATGACGATCGTCGTCGACGGTGACGCGGATCTTGTCGAGCAGATCACCAAGCAACTCAACAAGCTCATTCCGGTGATCAAGATCAGCGAACTCGCGGACTCCGACGCCGTCGAACGCGAGCTCATGCTCGTCACGATCAAGGGCGGCGCGGACACGCGTTCGCAGGTGACCGAGTTGGCGTCGATCTTCGAGGCGAAAATCCTCGATGTGGGGTTCGAGGCCGTGACCCTGATGGTTGCGGGTCAGCCCGACAAGCTCGACGCGATGACCGACCTGTTGAAGCCGTTCGGCATCGTCGAGATGCAACGGACCGGCCGCATTGCACTCCCGAAGCTGTCTCGCCAGTCGAGCAAGCTTCGGGTCGTCAGGAACCAGACCGCCTGAGTACGGTTCCGGTGCGCTTCGCTGGCCGTTCTCACGCGCGAAACGCGCCACTTTCACCGCGTATTCGACGCGCAAAGCGTCGAGGGAGTTCAGGAGACACAGACATGGCTGCAACGATTACCTATGACGACGGCGCCGACCTCGGACTGCTGGACGGCAAAACGGTCGCGGTGCTGGGGTACGGCTCGCAGGGGCACGCGCACGCGTTGAACCTGAAGGAGTCCGGCGTCGATGTGATCGTCGGGCTTCGTGAGGGCTCGTCGAGCGCGCCCAAGGCGGAGGCCGCTGGCCTCAAGGTCCTCACCATCGGCGAGGCCGTGCAGGCCGCGGACGTGGTCATGGTGCTGCTGCCGGACACCGAGCAGAAGCGGATCTACCAAGCCGACATCGAGGCCAACCTCGAGCCAGGCAACTCGCTCGCGTTCGCGCACGGCTTCAACATCCACTTCGATCAGATCCAGCCGCCTGAAGGTGTCGACGTGTGGATGATCGCGCCGAAGGGCCCCGGTCACCTCGTCCGTCGGACATACACCGAAGGCGGAGGCGTGCCCGCGCTCGTCGCGGTGGAACAAGACGCGAGCGGCAACGCGCGCGCGATTGCACTCGCGTACGCGAAGGGCATCGGGGCGACGCGCGGCGGTGTGCTGGACACCACGTTCCAAGAGGAGACCGAGACCGACCTCTTCGGTGAGCAGGTCGTGTTGTGCGGCGGACTCGTCGAGTTGATCCAGAACTCGTTCGAGACGTTGGTGGAGGCCGGCTACCAGCCCGAGTCCGCGTACTTCGAGACGCTGCACGAGGTGAAGCTCATCGTCGACCTCATCTACGAAGGTGGCATCGCCAACATGCGGTACTCGATCAGCGACACCGCCGAATACGGCGACATGACGCGCGGGCCGCGTGTCATCACGTCGTCGACCAAGGCCGAGATGAAGAAGATCCTCGGCGAGATCCAGAGCGGTGAGTTCGCCCAGGAATGGATCGCCGAGAACGAGGCGGGTCGGCCGAACTTCAAGAAGCTCCAAGAGGCGGGCAAGGCCCACCCGATCGAGAAGGTCGGAGCCGAACTTCGCAAGATGATGCCGTGGATCTCCGCGGGCAAGGCCGCTCCGCAGGACGTTTCCGGCGGCTGAGTCTCGCTGCTCGTTGCGCCGAGCAGGAGCGCTCGGCGCAATGGGAACGGGGAGTGACCGTAGGCTGATTGCGTGATCGTGGTGGCTGTTGTCGTCGGGTATCTGCTCGGCACGTTTCCGTCGGCGGATCTCGTCACTCGCATCGCGACGCGCGGTCGGGTCGACATTCGCCAGGTTGGTACCGGGAATCCCGGAACCCTGAACGCGATGAAGTCGATCGGCACCGGCTGGGGGATCGTGGTCCTCGTCCTCGATGTGGCCAAGGGCATCGGAGCCGGACTCCTCGGCCGGTTGATTGCCGGTGACGACGGCGCGTACGCAGCCGCGACGGCTTCGATCGCCGGTCACATCTTCCCGGTGTGGACACGTTTTCGGGGCGGCAAGGGCGTGGCCACGTCCGTGGGCGCGTGCATCGCGGTGTTCCCCATCTACGTGCCGCTCGATGTAGTGGTGGCCTACCTCGGCGCGGTGAAGTCCCGCCGAGCCACGATCGGCACTCAGATGGGATGTCTCATCTGGATGGCGGCGTCGCTGGTGTGGACTGCGTTCGACTGGCCGAACCTGTGGGGCCCGGCCCCGGGCCGCGGCATGCTCGCGTTCTCGGTCCTCGGCTCGTCGATGATCCTCTGGGCGTTCTGGCACGGCAACCGCGAGTTGGCCCGCAAGGCCGCGATCACCGATTCCCCCGGCGACCCCGCGTGACGATCGCGTTGGTGACGGACTCGAACGCACAGATGCCGGCGGTGCTACGCGATCGGTTCGACGTGCGGGTGGTGCCGCTCGCAATCGTGCTCGACGGGCAGGAGTACCACGAAGGGGTCGACCTCACCACGGAAGAGTTCTACGCGCGGCTTGCCGCCGGCGCGACGGTGACGACCGCCGCGCCGTCGCCCGGTGAAGTACTCGCGGCGTACCAGGACGCGATCGACGCCGGCGCAACGCAGATCCTCTCCGTCCACATCGGATCGAACACCTCGGCGACGTGTAACGCCGTGCAGATCGCGGCGGACGCGTGTGGCGTGCCGGTCGAAGTCGTGGACACGGGCACCGCGTCGTTCGCGGTCTCCTGTTGTGTCTGGGCCGCCGCCGACGCGCTCGCCGCCGGTGCCGAGATCGGAGCTGCGGCCCGGGCCGCGCGCGCCGCAGCTGCCACCGTCGGCAATGTGTTCGTGGTGGGCGCGCTCGATCTTCCTCGGCGCAGTGGTCGACTGGGTACAGGGGTCACCGATGGTGACGGCGTGCCGGTTCTGGCGCTCGCCGATGGTCAGATGAATGCCGTCGGCCGCGCGGCCACGATTGAGGACGCGGTCCAGGCGATGACCGACTACGTGGAGCGCGAAGCGCGCGGTCGGGAGCTTCGGGTTGGAGTGGGCGATGCCCTGAGCCCTGAGTTGGCGCACGCTCTGGCCGACGCGATGCTCGAACGCCTCGAGGTCGTCGACCTGGTTCGGTACGACGTAGGTCCGTCAGTCGGTGCCCACACCGGCGTCGGCACGGTCGGTGCCTGCTTCTTTTGAACGCGGCCGGGTGGGGACGTGGCCGAGCCGGCGAAGGCTGGGTGCCCTCGCCGGCTCGGCCGGTACCGCTGAATGACAGTTGCCAGCTTGCGGTCAGTCGATGCAGGCCGCGCCGACCATCGCCTGTGGCAGCCCTTGCGGGTTCGTCGTGCACACTTCGTTCTGGACCGAATCACTCGCGCGGACCCAGCTGCCGTCGGTGGCCTGGAGCAGGTAGCCGAAGTCGACCTGCGCGCTGGCGCGTCCTGCCGCGAAGCCATCGGCACAGATGGGCTCGGTGAAGGCGTTGTTGCCAGCACCGAGGATGGCAGCCGCCTCGGTGGCGGTGGGACACCTGGGGGACGGGGCCACCGCGGGCTGCGCTGTCGCAGTGGTCGTGGTGGTCTTGGCGTTCTTCTCGGCTTTGGTCGCCGCGGCGCGGAGTTCGTTGCTGAGGTTTTTGGCGTCGCTCTTGAGATTCGCGCTGTTCGACGAACAAGCCGCCAACGACAGTGCCGCCATTCCGACGAGCGCGATCCGAGCAGCGGTACGGGTGATGGTCATTGGGGATTCCCTCCACGATCGATGAGTGTCTTGCGCATCCATCGAGCCGCTGGTGACTGGCCTTGAGGTGTGCGTGCGAAAGCGGCGGTGGATTGGAGGTGTATGAGCGATTTCTCCCCTCGCTGGTTCGGACGCCCTCAGGTCGTGCTCGGAACGTGCCGAATTGATGCACGACGACATCGGTTCGTCGGTCCGTGCGCGCAAGTGCAGGGACGTCGAAGCGTGCTGCGACCCGGAGAGCTGTTCATGACGATGCCCACCACCCCGCCGCCGCCGCCCCGGTTGGTTCCAAGATCCCTGGGGAATGGCGCCGTTGCGGTACTGGGACGGCGTGCAGTGGACCGGTCACGTGCACGGGAATCTGATCTCACCGGTCGCCGCACCGGACCCATCGCTGAAGTACGTGCTGCCGATCGGTCGGTCGGGGTGGGCGATCGCGGCTGGCTATCTCGGGTTGTTCTCTGTGCTGCTGATCTTCGCTCCGTTCGCGCTCGGAACCGGGCTCTACGCCCTGCACGACATTCGCGAACACCCGGACCGGCTCGGTCTCGGGCGCGCCTGGTTCGGCATCGTGATGGGCACGATCTTCACGGCACTGTTGTTGCTCGCCCTCGTTCAGTAGCTGGCGCCGGGCGGCTGCAGCGCGCCGACGATCTCGGCGACGGCCGGATAGTCACCCACGTTCGTCGCTCGGTGCAGATACCGGATGGTGCGATCGGGGTCGACGATCGCCACGCCCGAAAGGCGCCGCCAGTCGCCCGTGACGCGGCCCTGTCTGCCGCCGCGCTTCCACGCCGCGACGTACCGGCTGATCACGCTTGGTCGTAACCACTCCGCCGGTCCGACGCGCCCGATGCCGACGGCGCGATAGAAGTTCGCGTCCGGGTCGACGACGCAGACGAACGGCATGCCGTTGTCCATGAGGTGCTCGGCTTGGTACGCCGCGCCGGTTCCGACGGCGAGCACGTCGGCATCCGCAGCGGCGATGTCTGGATACGCCTCCCGCACCTGCGCGAGGTAGTCGAGGCAAGGGATTCAGCCGTAGTAGCGAATCGCGACGACGATCAGCGTCCGTTCCAGGAACGCGCCGAGTTCGATCGGTGAACCGTCGGAGCGCTGGAGTCCGACGGTGGGAAGGCGATCGCCGACGCCGATCATCCGCGGAGGTACTCGGTGTCGGTGCTGGTGGGAACGCCACCGATCGCATCGACGGCTTGGGCCGCGCCGAGGGGCACGAACGTGGCCTCCGCACGAGCGCCCGTGCGGCCACCCTGGTCGGTGACGGTTGCGGTGGCCTCGATCCGGTCGGACTCGACGTTGGTGACCGTCGCTTCGACCCGGTAGGTGGAGCCGACCTTGATCGGACGGTCGAACGTGGTCGAGGTCGTGTGCGTCAACGCCCACTGGCCG
>JANYJV010000071.1 GCA_025361725.1 Acidimicrobiia bacterium
CGACCACCAACGCAGCGATCGTTTCAGGGCCGTACACGGCCGGGCGTGGCCGGCGTGGCTTGACCGGCCTCGCCGGCACCGCACGACACGCGCGGATCGCCGCCCGGCAGTAGTCGCGATGCCAGCCCGTCAACTCGATCAACTCATCGAGGATCCGGGACTTCGCGCCACGATCGCCACGCCGATACGCCGCCGCCTTCTTCAGCGTGACCGCCTTGCGCTGACTCACCGATAACTCCATGCACACGGCGTAGACCACACGCACCCAGCCGGAGAAAACCACGTGAGGCAATGATCACCCCCAGCCGGAGAAATCAGATGAGTCAACTCGCGCTCGAGCGCACCGGATGCACCGACTGGTACGCTCCGGTCGTCGCTACCCGAGCTGCTGCGAGGAACCCATGACCGACGTCATTGTTGAACGAGACATCGCTGCGCCGCCGGAGAAAGTCTGGGCCATGATCAGCGACGTGACCCGCATGGGCGAGTGGTCGCCGGAGGCGACCGGTGGCACGTGGAACAAGGGTGTCAGTGGCCCCGCAGTCGGTGCGCGGTTCAAGGGCACCAATGCCAACGGCAAGAAGTCGTGGTCCACGGCGTGCCGGGTCACCTCGTGTGAGTCGGGCCGCGAGTTCGGGTTCGCCGTGCGCGGCGGCGGACTCCCGGTTTCGGACTGGAACTACACCATCACCCCGACTCCCGAAGGTTGCCACGTCGTCGAGGAGTGGACTGATCATCGCAGCGCCACCACCAAGTTCCTGGGTCGCATCATCAGCGGAGTGGCCGAGCGCGCTCCGCACAATCAGGCGAACATGGAACGCACCCTCGAGGCCCTGGCGCAGGCCGCGGAGTAACGCGCTCGCACGCCGCCGTCAGAGCAGATTGTCGAGCGCGCCCAGGAACGACGCAACGTTGCGGGCGCGCGCGGTGTGACCCATCAGACCGATCCGCCACGCCACGCCGGCGAACGCGCCCAAGCCACCGCCGACCTCGATGCTGTATTCGTCGAGAAGACGCCTCCGGAGTGCGCCTTCGTCGAGCCCAACGGGAAGCTGCACCGACGTGAGCTGGGGTAGCCGAGCACCGTCCGGCGCGATCAACGCGAACCCACGATCCACGAGCGCGGATTGCAACGTGATCCCGACCGAGCGGTGGCGACTCCAGACCGTGTCCACGCCCTCGTCGAGTACCGCGCCGAGCCCGGCGTGGAGCGCCACGATCATCCCAGTGGGCGCGGTGTGGTGGTACTTGCGCGCGGAGCCGACATAGTCACCGATCAGTCCGAGGTCCAGGTACCAGGACTGCACCGGCGCGGTACGCGTCGAGATTCGTTCAACCGCACGCGCCGAGAACGTCACCGGCGCGAGGCCGGGTGGCACGCCGAGACACTTCTGGGTCCCGGAGTAACACGCATCGATCCCCCATCCGTCGACCTCGAGCGGAATGCCCGCGAGGGAGGTAACCGCGTCCACGAGCAGGAGCGTGTCGGTGTCCTGCAAGACGCGCAACGGCTCGATCGAGTTCTCGACTCCCGTGGAGGTTTCGGCGTGCACCACCGCGACGAGCCGCGCCACCGGGGTCTGCGACCGAGCGTCGAGCAGACGTTGGGGATCTATCCGTTGACCCCACTCAGCCTCGACCCGTACGACGGTCGCGCCGGACCGACGCGCCACCTCGCACATGCGCTCACCGAACACGCCGTTCACTCCGATGATGACGGTGTCACCGGGCTCCACCAGGTTGACGAAGCACGCTTCCATCCCCGCCGATCCGGTCCCCGAAATCGGGAGGGTCAATGGGTTCGTGGTGCTGAACACCCTGCGCAGACGGTCGCACGTCTCGTCAAGAACCCGCAGGAACTCGGGGTCGAGATGCCCGAGCAGCGGCTGGGAAAAGGCCGCCACCACTTCTGGGTACGGATTCGAAGGGCCGGGACCCATCAAGAGTCGGTCGGGAAGCGTCATCCGACGATCGTAAACGTCATCCCCGCTCTCGGCCCTGCGGGCCAGGCCGCTCGGGCCCCGGTTCGGGGCGCGGACTGCCGTCAGCGCGTACCGTCCACCCTCACCTTCGGAGAGTCAGGCGGCGTGGGTGACGCAGAGGAACTCTCGTTCGAGGTGCGCGACGGGTTCGTGGGCGCCGGCAACCATCGCCCGCGCCAGGAGCGCGGCCTCGCGCGCGACGCGGGTCACCACGGCATCGGCGATGTTGGCATCGGTCGCGGCGACGGCGGAGTGAACGGCTTGTACGGCATCGTGCGCGGCGCAGGCCGCGACGCGAGTCCGACCGTGGGACCGCAGCGCATCGTCGATCCGCATCAGGTCTTCCCATGCCGCCACTTCGTCCGCGGCCGTCTGGTGCGAGGCGTCAATCGCGCGCGCGACTGCGCTCATTTCGTCGGCGTTCAACCGACCGAGCATCTCGACGAAGACCCCGAGTTCCACACCTTTCCAACGGCGCGTTGAGCATGAGGGTTGAGCACATTGTGGGTTATTTCACGGTCGGCGGGGCTGCGATTCCACCAGGCTCCGGACCAATCCGTCGAGGATGTCCGATTCGCTCGTGAGCACCTCATTGAACCCAAAGGTGCGCAGAATCGACACCAAGATCACTGCACCGCCCACGATGACGTCGACGCGACCGGGCTCCATTCCGGGATTGTGGCGACGGTCCTCGATGGCTTCGGTGGCCAAGGTGCGAAACACGTCCTCGGCCGCGCCTTTGCTCAGCCGGAAGTGATGGACGCGATCGCGGTCGTATTCGGCGAGACCTTGTTCGATCATCGCCATCGACGACACCGTGCCGGCCAATCCCACCAACGTGCGCGCGGTGCGCACGCCCGGTACCTCGCGCACGACATCGGCGAGATGTTCGCGGACCACGTGCACGGCTTGGCTCAACTCTTCCGCGGTCGGAGGATCCGAATGCAGCCACGCCTCGGTGAGTCGAACACAACCGATGTCGACGGACAGCAGTCCTTCGGGCTCGGTGGTCCCGACGACGAACTCGGTGGAGCCGCCACCGATGTCCACGACGAGATACGGGCCGGGCGCCACGCTTGCGAGACCCGTCGTTGCACCCAAGAAGGACAGGCGCGCTTCCTCGGCGCCGCTCAGGAGTTCCGGAGTCACGCCGAGCGCCTCAGTGGCGGGGCCGAAGAAGTCGTCGCGGTTGGACGCGTCACGCGCCGCCGACGTCGCCGTCGCGCGGATCTCGGTGACGTCACCGATGTCGTCGATGACCGCGCGGTAGGTGGCGAGGGCCGCCACCGTCCGCTCGATCGCTTCCGGGGCGAGCCGGCGGGCGTCGTCCACTCCTTGGCCGAGCCGGGTGATCGTCATGCGGCGGTCCATGGTGATGAGTTCACCCGCGGGATCGTCGAGTTCGGCCACCAACAACCGCGCCGAGTTGGTACCGATGTCGATCGCGGCGGCCCTCATTGCTCGGTGCCGTCTGCCTCGGACAACTGCGTCTTCACCCACACGCCGACGGGGTCGTCCCCACCCGCGAGCAGGTACGCGTAGTGCGCGTGGAGACACTTCACCCCGGTGCGGGTACCACCGACGCCGCCGAACGGGCGCGGGCCGGTGTGGTCAGACGCGATGGTGGCGTCACGGTCGGCGGCATACCGTCGGTGCGCGGCAGCCAACTCCTCCGGGTCCACGGCAGCCTGGGCGGCTCGCACGCCGCCGGCCGCTTCGAGCTGCGAGACGGACCGAGTCAACGTGAGGTCCACCAACCAGTAGCGAGTGGGCAACGGCGTGCCGTCGGCGAGGAAGGCCGCGTTGCGAATCACGACCGGATCTCCCTCGGGAGTTCGGATGATCACCGTGAACTCCGCACGCGGGGATCGTCCGAGCAGCTCCGTGACCCGCTCCACGTCATCGACCTGCGCCATCGAACCAGCGTAGCGAGGGGGTTTTCGCAACTCTCCGGTCGTGGGAGACGCGGTGAGCGTCAGGGCGCGCTCGGGAGCGTGCTGGTGGTGGTTGTGGTGGCGGACGGTCCGGGCACCGCGGCGTAGGCCTGCTCACCGGGCCGCACCATCCCGAACCGATCACGCGCGACCTTCTCCACCTCGCTCGGCGTGGTGAACCGGGTCGCCTCGCGATCCAACCGCTCGCGTTCGCGCTGGAGCGTCTCGAGTCGGCGTTCGGACTGGCCCAATGTCGATCGTTGATCGAGCCACGCGCTCACGGGGAAAACGACGACGAAAAGCAGACCGACGACCACCAGCCCGGCGACGCTGGCGCGCAAAGCAATCGCGCGTCGGCGCCGTACCTGATCGGTCGAATACCGCCGCGCGGCTGCATCACGATCCGTGCCCCGCGGTTCGCTCACCGGTTTCCTCCGGCGCCCTTCGACAACGCGCGCCCCCCGAGAAACTCTGCGGCTTCGCCGAGGCCCTGTTCGATGCGCAACAGCTGGTTGTACTTCGCCACGCGATCGCTTCGCGCGGGCGCGCCGGTCTTGATCTGCCCGCAGTTCGTCGCCACCGCGAGATCCGCAATCGTGACGTCTTCAGTTTCGCCCGAGCGGTGCGACATCATCGCGGTATAGGCGTACCGGCTGGCGAGGGACATCGTGTCCAGCGTCTCGCTCAACGTTCCGATCTGGTTGACCTTGATCAGGATCGAGTTGGCCACGCCGAGGTCGATCCCTTTGCGCAACCGAGTGCGGTTCGTCACGAACAGATCGTCACCCACTAGCTGCACGCGATCGCCGACGGCACGGGTGAGTGCCCCCCAACCGTCCCAGTCGTCTTCGGCCATGCCATCCTCGATCGACACGATCGGATAGCGATCGCACAGGTCGACGAGGTACGCGACGAACTCTGCCGAGCTGAACTTTCGACCTTCGCCGGCCAGGTCGTACACGCCGTCGGCGAAGAACTCGGTGGAGGCCGGGTCCAGCGCAATCGCGATCTCATCACCCGGCGCGAACCCGGCCGCGGTGATGGCTTCGATCAGCAGCTTCAGGGCCTCTTCGTTCGACGGGAGGTTCGGCGCGAAGCCGCCTTCGTCTCCGACCGCGGTGGACAGGCCCCGGCTGTGCAGGAGCTGCTTCAACGCGTGATACGTCTCGGTGCCCATCCGCACGGCTTCGGAAAAGCTCGCGGCACCGACGGGCGCCAGCATGAACTCCTGGAGGTCGACGTTGCTGTCCGCGTGCGCGCCGCCGTTCAGCACGTTCATGCACGGCATCGGCAGCACGTGCCCGTTCACGCCCCCGACGTATCGATACAGCGGCAGGTCGCATTCGTCGGCACCCGCCTTGGCCACGGCGAGGGAGACTCCGAGCATCGCGTTGGCGCCGAGACGCTTCTTCGTGTCTGTGCCGTCGAGCTCGATGAGCATGCGGTCCACGTCTCGCTGGTCGAGCGCTTCCATGCCGAGGAGTTCGTCGGCGATCTCACCTTCCACGTGGCCGACGGCCTGTTGCACGCCCTTGCCGCCGTACCGGTCACCGCCGTCACGCAACTCCACCGCTTCGTACGCTCCGGTGCTCGCCCCGCTCGGCACCGCCGCCCGCCCTCGCGATCCCGACAGCAGTTCGATCTCGACCTCGACGGTCGGGTTCCCCCGGGAGTCGAGAATCTCCCTGGCGCTCACATCAACGATGCTGCTCACGATCCCCCTCGGCTGAACACGGTGTCTGGGCGGCGACCAACCAGGTTACGCGTGGGGCCGGTGGGACGAGGGTAGCCCTGTGCTGCGCACGAACCGGGCTTATCGCCCAGGCGAGCGGTTTTTCAGCTGCGCGCCCAGAACTCGCGCGCGCGGTCTGCGGTCGCGGCGGTGAGTTCGAGTCCCTCGGCCGCAGCCAGCTGCTCCATGCGCACGAACCGATCGCGAAATCGACCCGCCCAGCCGCGCAACGCACTCTCTCCGTCCACTCCCCGAGTCCGTGCCACCACGACTGCGCCGGCCAGGAGATCTCCGAGGGCCCGCTCGGCCTGAACCGGATCGTCCGCGGTCCGCAGCGCGGCCAGCGCGTTCGTCATCGCTACGAATCCGTCCGCCTCGGGATCGGGTTCGAGGCCGACGCTCGCGGCCTTGCGGTAGAGCTTGTGGGCATAGAGCAGCGACGGCAGCCCGGGACTGATGCCGTCCACCAATGAAGTGCTCGATCGCTCGGACTTCTTGATCTGTTCCCAGTTGGCGAGCACATCGTCCGCGGTGGTGGCGTCGACGTCACCGAACACGTGGGGGTGCCGACGAACGAGCTTGTCGTGCACCGCGGTGGCGACGTCGCCGAGATCGAACGCGCCCGCTTCCGCCGCGAGGATCGAGTGGAACACCACTTGGAAAAGCAGGTCGCCGAGTTCGTCCTCGACGCGCGCGTACGCGTCGAAGTCGGCCTCGCCCTCCGGCGCGGCGCCGGGAAGCAGTTCGAGGACCTCGACGGTTTCGTAGGCCTCCTCGAGCAGATACCGCGTGAGGGAGTGATGGTTTTGCTCTGCGTCCCACGGACACCCACCCGGACCGCGCAGCCGGCGGGCCAACGAGACCAAGCGCGCCACGTCACCGGCAATCGTGTGTTCACCGGTATCGACGAACACCGACGTGAGGTGATCGGGCGTGACCACCCGATCGAGATCCACCAGCGGAATCTCGAGGACGGACTCGTCCGCCAGGCCCAGGCGTTGGAGCACGACCACCGGCGTGTCCGGTGCCAGTGCGTCCAGGAGGGCCAGCTTGAGGTCCGAGAGCACGAGCGCGCTGATGCAGTGACCGATCAACATCGGTCCGGCCCGACCGGCTGCGGACGGGACGAAATCCTGCGCGTCGACGATGTGGACACCGGTCATTGGATCGCGACCGAGCCGGGTGAACGCCAGGTCCACGAACGACAAGCCGGGCACTACCACGACCTCGAGGTCGTCCGCCGCCGCGTCTCGGAGGAGCCCGACGGTGCGTTCGGCGATGCCGGGATTCCCCGGAACTGCGTACACCACTTCGCCGTGCGCACGAGCGGCGGCGATCACCGCTGCGGCAATCGCGGGATACAACGCATCGAAGTCCGCTGCGGTCTCGTAGGCCGCGTCGAAGGTGGTGAACGTCAGGCCCTCGGCCTCCAGTTCGGCCACGGCCGGATGCCGGCCGGTGCGCGCAAAACGGTGCTGCACTCGCTCGATCTCGTCGCGCGCCACGGGTAGGAGCAGATCGACCCCAGCCGGCCCGAGGCCGACCACGACGACCCGCGTCCGACTCACGGGCTGGTGGTGCTACTCGTCCCGCTGCTCGGAGCGGTCGAACCGGTCGTGCTCGGGCTGGGCGTAGTCGTGGTCGACGGCGTCGAAGCCGCGGGTGCCGTGGCCGGAGGCGCGGTGGGGGGCGCGGTCGGGGTCGATCCCGAAGACGAATCCGGTACCGGAGTCGTGGAAGGCGTGTTCGCCGGCCGACTCTTGACCTTCTTGGGCTTCGGCGGGTCGATAGTGAACTGCCCACCCTGGCGACGCAACGTGCCGTAGCGCGCGTTCACGTAGAGCTTGGCGCGCTGAAAGAAGTTGGACACCACCGGCGCCAACGGGTCTGCCGGTCGAGCTGTCGCCTTCACGAGCGGCGCGGCGGTGTCCGGCGTGAGATTCAGGACCTCGATGACGTGATAGCCGAACTGGGTTTTGATTGGAGCAGAGATCCCGCCGACGGGCGTGGCCTCGGCACCGGCGCGGAATTCGGGGACGAGCTGGGTCCACTGCGCCGAATCGACGCACATCAACAGACCGCCCTGCGCAGCTGAACCTTTGTCGGTCGAGACCCGCTTCGAGACGTCGGCGAAACTCTTGCCCTGCTTCAGCTCGTCTTCGACCTGCTGGGCCGCCTCGGGCGTGGCGACCAGGATGTGGCCGACGAGCTTCTTACTCGTGCAGTCAGCTTGCAGCGCTTGATAGGCCTGCTGGAGCGCCGGCGCGTTCGACACCGGCTTCAGCGACGCGCGGAGTGCGGATTGCAGCGCCGACGCGGCGACGAGCTTCGTCCGCAGTCGGGCCGGAAGTTGGCCGAAGGCCTTGCCACTCGACTGACTCGATTGGTACTGCGCGCGAGCCGCGGCGAGCTCTTGTGAGGTGGTCGCGACGTGGCGTTGCTTGGCCACCAGCGCGATGGCTTCGTTCTGCATGAGCGACACCAGCCACTGCGCACTGAAGGACATCGGGACCGGACCGTCCTTGGTGAGCTGCACACCTTGCTGTTGCAGCTGACTCCGGAAGTCTGCGGACTGGGCGAAGCCCGAGACGTCATCGACGACCGTTGCGCTCGAGATGTCGTGGCCGTTGACACTGGCCGCCACTGCGGAGGTGGTCGAGCACGCCGGAAGTGCGAGGAGCGCGCCGAACAGGATGGGAGAAAGAATCCGTTTCATGGGATCAGTGAGCCTATCGGCGGACCGTCACGAGGTCCGGACGGACTCCGCTTCCGCGACAGCGGGCACCACGACCGGGACCAGTTCCTGGAGGAGTTCGACGAGCACGTCGGCGACCGCCTCGGCCGACACCCCGAGCGGGACGGCGATCTCTCCGCCGTCTTTGACCACGGCCTTGGGGTAGAGCCGCTTGAGCCGGACCTTGCGGCTCTCGAGCAGCACGAGACCGTCGATCCGGGCAATCCCCTTCTGCACCGAGATGCTCGTGGCGCGGGCCCGCACACACTCCGCCCGGAGCCGTGCCGCGCCGAGCAGCGCCTCGGCCGGCGGCGGAATCGGCCCGTACCGGTCCAGCCACTCGGTCCGGACGTCCTCGACGTCGGTGGGTGCCTCGACGGCGGCAAGTCGCCGGTAGGCCTCCATCCGCACGTCGTCGCGGCTGATGTAGCTGCGGGGCAGATGGGCATCGAGCGGGAGATCGAGCACGACCTCGAACGGTTCGACCGATTTCTCACCCTTCAACTCGCCGACCGCCTCGGTGACGAGTTCGCAGTAGAGGTCGAACCCGACCGCGGCGATGTGGCCGCTCTGCGCGCCGCCCAACAAGTTGCCGGCACCGCGGATCTCGAGGTCTCGCATCGCAAGCTTGAACCCGGAACCGAGATCGGTGAACTCGCCGATGGCCTTGAGCCGCTCGTACGCCTCTTCGGAGAGCGCCCGATCGGCCGGGTGCAGCAAGTACGCGTACGCGCGTTGGCCGCGCCGACCGACGCGACCACGAAGTTGATACAGCTGCGCCAGACCGAGCAGGTCGGCGCGATCCACCACCATCGTGTTGACCGTCGGCATGTCCAGTCCGCTCTCGATAATCGTGGTGCACACCAAGACGTCGTATTCGCGGTCCGCGAAGTCCAGGACCACCCGCTCGAGTTGCCCTTCGTCCATCTGTCCGTGCGCGATCGCGATGCGCGCTTCGGGGACGAGGTGGCGCACCTGTTCGGCGACGTGCTCGATGTCCTGCACCCGGTTGTGGACGTAGAAGACCTGACCTTCGCGGAGCAGTTCCCGACGAATCGCTTCGCTCACCGCGCGGTCGTCATACTCCCCGACGTACGTCAGGATCGGCTGGCGCGCTTCCGGTGGTGTCTGCACCAACGAGAGGTCGCGGATGCCAGTGAGACTCAGCTCGAGGGTGCGCGGGATCGGAGTGGCCGTGAGCGTCAGCACGTCGACGTGCGCGCGCAGATGTTTGATCTTCTCCTTGTGGGTGACACCGAACCGCTGCTCTTCGTCGATGACGAGCAAACCGAGATTCTTGAACTCGATGTCCTGGGACAGGAGGCGGTGCGTCCCCACCACAACGTCGACTTCGCCGCTCTTCAAACCCTTGACGACCGCGTTCTGCTCGGCCGTCGTCAGGAATCGGGACAACACCTCGACCCGAACCGGATAACCGGCGAAGCGCTCCCGAAACGTCTGACCGTGTTGGTTGGCGAGCAGCGTGGTCGGCCCGAGGATCGCCACTTGCTTGCCGTCCTGCACCGCCTTGAACGTGGCGCGCAATGCGACCTCGGTCTTGCCGAACCCGACATCACCACAGATGAGCCGATCCATCGGAAGCGTCGCTTCCATGTCGGCCTTGACGTCTTCGATGGCCTTGAGTTGGTCCGGGGTTTCCTCGTACGGGAACGCGTCTTCCAACTCGCGTTGCCACGGCGTGTCGGGCGAGAACGCGAACCCGGGCGTGGCCAATCGCGTGCGGTACAGGATCACGAGTTCGGCCGCGATCTCACGCACCGCGGACTGCACCTTGGCCCGCGTCTTGGACCAGTCGGTCCCACCCATCCGCGACAACGACGGTGAGTCGCCGCCGGTGTAGCGCCGGACGGTGCCCACCTGATCGGTCGGGACGTACAACTTGTCGCCGCTGCGGTAGGCGATGAGCAGGTAGTCACGCTCGACGCCGCCGATGGCCCGTGCGACCATGCCTTCGTACCGGCCGACGCCGTGGACCTGATGGACGACGAAGTCGCCTGGCTTCAGATCGTCGTAGTAGTCGACGGACTTCCGCGCGCCGCGCGCGGTGCGATGCACTCGCCGGCGACCGGTGAGGTCGCCCTCGGCCACCAACGCCAGATGCGCGGACGAGATGACGACCCCGCGCTCGAGCGGTGCCACCACCACCGTGACCACGCCCGGTTGGATCGGGCCATTGACCAACACGTCGATGCCCTCGCCGGCGAGCACGTCCGCGAGACGACGGGCCGAACCCTCACCTTCGGCGGCGAGCACGACCCGGTGTTGGTGGCGCACCAGTTGGCGGATCCGCTCCGCGAGCGCTTCGACATCACCGACGACCGGATCAAAGGCCGAGGCACTGAGCTGCGGGGTATCCGGCGATTCCGGTGCGGCCAGGACGGACGTCGTTGCGACGCGCGTACGCGCGAGCAGACGTTCGAACGGCAACGAGAGTTGCGGGAACTCGGTGTCCTCGGCGCCCCACGTGCCGGCGAGAGTCTGCGCGAGCGACAGCTCCTCGTCCAGCAGATCCTGCGCGCGGTCGCGCATCCGGCGCGGCTCGACGAGCAGGACGCGGGCCCCGGCGGGCAACAGATCCGGCAGGAGGTGGTCGTCCGCGCTCAACCACGGCAACCATGACTCCATGCCGTCGAAGATCTGACCCTCGGCCAATCGCTCCCACTGTTCGCGACCCCACGGTGCCGTGGTCAGCAACCCCTGCGCGCGTTCACGCACTTCCTCGGTGGGCAGGAGTTCCCGGCACGGGAAGATCGTCACGTCGTCGATCACGTGGGTACTGCGTTGGTCGGTCACCGCGAACTGCGACAACCGCTCGACTTCGTCCCCCCATTGATCGATGCGAACCGGATGTTCGGCAGTTGCAGGGAACACGTCGACGATGGATCCGCGCACCGCGACCTCGCCGCGCCCTTCCACCTGATACTCACGGCGGTAGCCCATCAACACGAGCCGTTCGACGAGCTCGTCACGGTCCAACGAGTCTCCGGCGCGCAGACGGACCGGCTCGATGGCCTCGACGTGGGGCCCGAGTCTTTGCACGAGGGCCCGGACCGGCGCAACGACGACCGCGGGCGCGATCTCGCCTCCCTCGCGCAACCGCCACATCACCCGCAGTCGCCGGCCCATCGTCTCGAGGGCCGGCGAGACGCGTTCGAACGGGAGCGTCTCCCACGCCGGGAACAACTCGACCTGGTCGGCGCCGAGCATCGGGATGAGGTCTCCGGCAATGCGCTCGGCTTCGGCCACCGTGGGCACCGCGACGAGCACCGGCCGAACCCCCGCGAGGCGGTGGACCGCGGCGGCGAAGATCGGACGGGCAGCTTCAGGAACCGCAACGACATCGGCCCGCCCGGAGGCGACTTCGGTGACCGCATCGTCCTGGGCGAGCAGCCGCGGCAGGGCAGCGAGGGCGGGCTCGGACATCACGACACTCTGGCCGACGCGGCCCACGTCGAGCGAACGGTGCTGCCGTGCTCGTCGCGATGCCGACCGAAGTGGTGAGCTACGGGGTGGTGCGCCTACGGACGGTCGGCGGCGAGTCGATCCAGCATTGCTGTCGTGCTGTGACCTTCGGTCATCGGCGCGCGCAGCACCCGCCCGCCCCACGAACGCACCTCGTCCGCTCCGACGATGTCCTCGTCGGCATAGTCGTCGCCCTTGATCAACACGTCGGGGCGAATCGCTTCGATGACGGCCAACGGTGTCTTCTCGGCAAAGAGCACGACGGCGTCAACCGCGGCAAGACCGGCGAGCACCTGCGCTCGCGCGTCCTCCACATTCACGGGCCGGCCGGTGCCCTTCAGCTCACGCACCGACGCATCGGTATTCAAACCGACGATCATCCGATCGCAGTTACGCCGGGCCCAGTCCAGATAGGTGACGTGGCCGGCGTGCACCAGGTCGAAGCAACCGTTAGTGAACCCGATCTCGTGACCTTCGTTGCGCCAGCGCGAGACCAACGCCACCGCCGACTCGAGCGATACCAGCTTCTCGTGGAGCGGTGCCGGCGCGCCGGCCGACGGCCCGAGCGCGGCCAGCAACTCGTCCTGGCGGATCGGCACCGTGCCGGTCTTGCCGACGATGATGCCGGCCGCAAGGTTCGCGAGCACGGCCGCGTCGTGCGCGTCCAGCCCGACCGCGATCCCCGCGGCGAGCGTGGCGATGGCGGTGTCGCCGGCGCCGGAGACGTCGAACACCTCGCGAGCGCGGGCCGGAACGTGGCGGGTCCCGGTGGCTTCCACCAGCGAGATTCCTGCTTCACCGCGGGTCAAGGTCACGAACTCGAGATCCAGCAAACCCCGCAGGCGGGTCGCGGCCTCGGTGAGTTCGAAGGCATTGGAGGCCGATACCTGGGTCGTGGCCGCCAGCTCGGTTTCGTTGGGCGTCACGGTGGTGGCGCCGCGGTACTTGCCGTAGTCGAGACCCTTGGGGTCCACCAGCACCGGGATGCCGCGGTGACGCGCGTGTTTGATCAACCGGCGACACAGGTCATCGGCGAGCACGCCCTTGGCGTAGTCCGAAATCACGAGCGCGTCGTACCCGTCTTGGAGCAACGCCACGACCCGGTCGTCCCAGGCACGCCGCTCGACCATGGGCCGCGGGGTCAGATCTTCGTCATCGATGCGTACGAGTTGCTGCTGGCCCGAGAGCACCCGGGTCTTGGTGGTGGTGGGTCGACCACGAATCACGTCGACGCCCTGCACGCGCACGCCGGCGAGTCCGAGCAGCTCACGCAACCGCGCGCCCGGCTCGTCGTCGCCGGTCCATCCCGCAACGTCGGCCCGCACGCCGAGGCCCGCAAGGTTCAGCGCGACATTGCCCGCGCCACCGACCGAGACCGTCTCCCGATTGAGCCGTACCACCGGAACTGGTGCCTCGGGCGAGATCCGGACGACGTCACCGATCAAATAGCGGTCGAGCATGAGGTCGCCCACCACGAGCATCCGCACCCCGGCGAAACCGCCACGGACCGCGGCGTGGACGATGTCAGGACGACCGAACATCGTCACTCTCCGGGACAGATGCTTCGATCAGCTCACACAGCGTGTGACCGAGGAACAGATGCGCCTCCTGGATCCGACACGTTCGGCTGCTGGGCGCCACGATCGAGAAATCCACCGTACGCGCGAGCTTGCCGCCGTCGCCCCCGGTAAATCCCACGGTGAGTGCTCCGAGCGAAGCTGCGGCGTCGATCGCTTGCAACACGTTCGGGCTGTTGCCCGAGGTCGAGAGCCCGACCGCGACGTCACCCGGCCGGCAGAGGGACTCGATCTGGCGCGCGAAAATCACGTCGAACGAGTAATCGTTGGCGACCGCGGTCATGAGCGACGTGTCCGCCACCAGGGCGTACGAGCGGATCCCGGGCCGGTTGCGCTCGAATCGACCGACCAACTCGGTGGCGAAATGGAGGGCTTGGGTCGCACTCCCGCCGTTGCCGAACCAGAACACGGTGCCACCGTCGGCGACGCGTTCGATCACGGCACGCGCGGTCGTTTCGAGCTCCGGCCACACGGCGCCGAGACTCGTCATCATCGATTGGTGTTCGCGAATAGCTTCTTCGAAGTCCACGCGGCATCTCTCGACGGGACAGTGACAGTGCTTGAGGGTAGCAACCGGGTGATCTTGCTCGATAGGGACGGAGTCCTAAATATCGATCGTGTCGATTCGGTCAAAGCTCTCGAAGAGATCGAGATCGAGACCGGTGCAGTTGACGGATCGGCCCGGCTGGCGGCCGCGGGATTCACGTTGGCCGTCGTCACCAACCAATCGGCGGTGGGCCGCGGTTGGATGTCCAGAACCACCCTGGATGCGGTGAATGCGGACATCGATCGGCGGCTCGGAGGAACGCTCACTCATTGGTACATCTGCGATCACGCGCCGACCGCCGGGTGTCGATGTCGAAAGCCTGACACCCTCCTCCTCGAGCACGCCCATCGTGACCTCGATTTCGATCCCGACGAGACCTGGTTCGTGGGTGACGCCGGCCGGGACATCGAGGCCGCCCGTCGGTTCGGGGTCCGCCCGGCCCTGGTGCGCACCGGGAAGGGCGCCGATACGGCCGCCGAGTATCCGGACGTGCCGGTGTGGGACGACCTCGACGCGTTCGCGCGCTCGGTGACCGACCGCGATCTCTGAGGGCGCGGCCTCAGTCGTTCAAGTTCGCGGTGTTGAACTGATTCATCGCGGTCTCGATGCCATCGCGGACGATGGCCTCGACCGCGTCCGCAGCCTGCTCGACCGTGACGTCGATCTCGACGCGCTCGGACTTGGAGAACTTGTTGAGCACGTGACCGGCGCCCTGTTCTTTGCTGACTGGTTTGCCAACGCCGATACGCACGCGAAGAAACGCATCACTGTGCACATGGGCCTTGATGGACCGCAGGCCGTTGTGACCGGCGAGTCCACCACCGGCCTTGAGCTTCAACGCGGCCGTCGGCAGGTCCAACTCGTCCTGCACCACGATGATCTGCTCCGGCTCGACGCCGTACCGACGCGCGAGCAATCGCACCGCGTCACCCGAGTCGTTCATGTAGGTCAGCGGCAGGGCGAGCGCAACTCGTTTGCCCTCGATCCCTACCTCGTCGACGAGGGCGCGTTCTTTGCCTGTGCGCAAGGTGGCGCGATGGCGACGGGCCAGCAGCTCGACCACCTCGGCCCCGACGTTGTGTCGAGTGCGGGCGTATTCGGTTCCGGGGTTGCCGAGCCCGACCACCACAAAGTCCGCCGGCGTCCCCCGGCGTTCGCCGGACCGACGCAACATCAGGGCTACTTCTCGTCGCTACCGGAGTCGCCGCCTTCGGCCGACGCGGCCGCGGCGTCGCCACCCTCGCCCTCTTCACCCTCAGCTTCGTCTTCGTCGCCGAGACCACGCGGGATCGCCACCTGGGCGACGAGCGCATCGGCTTCCTGCTGAATCTCGACGCCGGCCGCCACCTTCAGATCCGAGACGTGGATCTGGTCGCCGAGTTCGAGCGTCGAGACATCGATGACGAGTTCGTTCGGGATGTTGCCGGGCATCGCCTCGACCGTGACCGAGAAGAGCAGCTGCTCCAACAACCCGCCTTGGCGGGAACCCGGCGCCTCCCCCTCGAGGTGCAGCGGAACCTCGGCCGTGACCGCGATGGTGCGGCTGATACGAACGAAGTCGACGTGCACGAGATCGCCGCGGGTGGCGTGGCGCTGGATCTGACGGGCGAGTGCGAGGGCATCGCCATCACCGAGGTTGAGCGTGATCAGGGTGTTCGCACCGCTGGCGCCGTGGAGGATGCGCTCGAGCTCGCGACCGTTGCACAGCACCGACTGTGGATCTGAGTCCAGGCCGTAGACCGTCGCCGGCACCTTGCCCTCGCGGCGGTAGCGGCCGGAAGGGCCCGAACCGAACAGGGTCCGGGGCTCGACGGAGAGCGTGACGTCAGACATGGCGCGTGAAGTCCTTCAAGAGGTGCAAGGGAGACCAGCCATTCTGACCCAGGCTGGGGCCTCAGACCAAACCATGCCCCAAGCGGTCATGGTTCACGGCGGTCCAGCGCTACTGGTTATCGCCGGAGAAGAGTTCGCTGACGCTGCGCTCCTCGAAGACGGCGGTGAGCGCGTCCGCGACGATCGGTGCGATCGAGAGCACCGTGAGGTTGTCGAAGTGCTTCTCGGACGGGACCGGCAGCGAGTTCGTCACCACGACGTCTCGGATCGGCCCGTTCTTCAACCGGTCCACCGCGGGTCCGGAGAGCAGCCCGTGCGTAGCGAGAATCGAGACCGATTGCGCACCGCGGCTCATCAGTAACTCGGCCGCGCTCACCACCGTGCCGGCGGTGTCGATCATGTCGTCGATCAGGATGCACTGGCGTCCCTCGACGAGACCGACGACCTCGGTCGCGACCGCGACATTGTGCGTCCCTTTCGGCCGGCGCTTGTCGATGAACGCCAGATCGGCGTGAACGCCCTCGGTGTCGAGACAGTTCGCGAACCGACGGGCGAGCTTGCCGCCGCCGGCGTCCGGAGAAACGACCGTGACCTCGGTGCCACGATCGAGCACGCCGACGAGGTGATCGGCCAGGAGCGGGACCGCGGTCAGGTGGTCCACCGGAAAGTCGAAGAAGCCCTGGATCTGGCCGGTGTGCAAGTCCACCACGACCACTCGATCCGCGCCGGCGACGGTGAACAGATCGGCGAGCAGGCGCGCGGTGATCGGTTCGCGGCCCTCGGCCTTGCGGTCTTGCCGGGCGTAACCGTAGAAGGGGCACACCGCGGTGATTCGCCGGGCCGACGCGCGCTTCAACGCGTCGATCATGATCAGCTGCTCCATGATGTGGTCGTTGATCGGGTCACAGTGGCCCTGGAGCACGAAGACGTCGGCCCCACGCACGTTCTCGCCGAGCCGGCAGTAGAGCTCACCGTTCGCGAAACGGGACAGCTTCACGTCGCCGAGTTCCATGCCCATGTTCTGCGCGATCTCGCTCGACAACTCGGGGTTTCCCGAACCAGCGAAGAGTTGCAGGGTCTTGGTGGGAGTCATTTCCATCAGTCGGTGTCCTTCACCCGATCGTCGTGCGCGGAGTCCGTGTCGGAGCGTGCGTCGGTATGGCGTGCGTCGGTATGGCGTGCGTCGTCAGCGCGCCGTTCCGCCCACTGGTCGTCTACCTGCGCCGGCACCCCTTTGACCAATGCGCCGGCCGGAACGTCCTTCGTGACGACCGAACCTGCGCCGGTGTACGCACCGTCGCCGACGTTGACCGGAGCAACGAGCACCGAGTTCGAACCGATCCGCACGTCTGCCCCGATCCTGGTGGCGTGCTTGCTCGTGCCGTCGTAGTTCGCAGTGATCGTGCCCGCCCCAACATTGGCGCGCGGACCGATCTCGACGTCGCCCATGTACGAGAGGTGCGGCACTTTCGCGCCCTCACCGATCTCCGCGTTCTTCGTCTCGACGAAGGTGCCGACGTGCGCGCCGGCCGCGAGCCGTGTCCCTGCGCGCAAGGATACGTAGGGACCGACGGTGCAATCGTCGCCGATCACCGCGTCTCGGGCGACGGTATTCTGCACCACCGCTCGTTCCCCGACCGCAGTGTCGACGAGGCGTACATCCGGACCGATCACCGCGCCCGTCGCAACGGTCGTATGCCCTTCGAGGATCGTGCCGGGCAGCACGCGCACATCCGGCGCGAGCGTCACCGTCGTATCGATGTACGTGGCGCTCGGATCGACGAGCGAGACGCCCGCTTCCATCCATCGAGTGTTGATCCGCTCGCGCAGGATCGCCTCGGCCGTGGCGAGCTGGGCGCGATCGTTCACGTGGCGAGCCGCCGCCGGGTCGTCGGCGGCAAACGCCACCACCTTGTGGCCGGCCTCGCGCAACACTGCGACGGCATCGGTGAGGTAGTACTCGCCCTGCGCGTTCTCCGGGCTCAGGCGGCGCAGCGCGGGTGCCAGCAGGCTGCGACGGAAGCAGTAGATCGACGTGTTGACCTCGGGAAGTTCCAACTCCTCGGCCGTGGCATCGGTGCGTTCCACGATCCGGTCCACGCGGCCCTGGGAGTCACGCACAATGCGGCCGAAGCTCCAGGTCCACGGTTCGAGGTCCGCAGTGAGGAGCGTCACCGCGGCGTCCTGCTCTCGATGTGCAGTAGCAAGGCGAGCGAGGAGCTCGGGCCGGACGAGCGGCGCATCGCCCGGCATGATGATGATGTCGCCCTCGACGTCGGGGTCGTCGGTGAACGCGGTGAGCGCAACACTCGCGGCATCGCCGGTGCCGCGCTGTACCTTCTGATCGACGAACACGACCGGAACCTCGGTGGTGACCTGCTCCTGGAGAGTCTTGGTGACCCGCTCCGCGCCGTGGCCGACCACGACGACGATGCGTTCCAACGGCAAGGCACCGAGCGCATCCACCACGTGAAGCAACATCGGGCGCCCGCACAGCGGGTGGAGCACCTTCGGCATCGACGACCGCATACGGGTGCCTTCGCCGGCAGCCAACACGACTGCCGCGAGCGGCCGGTATCCGCTCACGTCTTACCGGCTTGCTGCTCGGTCACGCGCCGCTCCACACCGTTGGTCGACTGGTTCGAGGGCGAAACACCCAGCTCGGGGGCGAGGTTTCGAACCTCGTCTTGGGACTTCAAAGGACCCCGTGCTGCCGTTACACCACCCCCGAAGGACCGACCCAGACCTTACCCGCGGCGATTCGCATCACCGATGTGGGGATCGAATCTCGTCGGCTCGGTTTCCGCTCCAAAAGGTCACACACCCGGAGTCGGCGCGTCGTCCCACGAATAGGGGGCGGATGTGTCGGGGGCGCGACTCCGCCGCTAGTGTCCGATCCGACATGGGATCACTGATCAAAAAGCGCCGTAAGCGCATGCGGAAGAAGAAGCACAAGAAGCTGCTCAAAAAGACGCGCTGGCAGCGTCGGCAGCAGGGTCGTTAACCGACCCCTGTGCCTCCGGGGCTCCCCGCCTCGGACCTGATCAGACGACCATCACGCCGCCGCGCCTTTCGGTGTTCGGCACCAACCGTCTCGATCTCACCGACCTGGATTCTTCGCGCCCGGCGTACTCAACCCACGCGTGAAACGCACGCTCTGGCTTGCGCTTCTGGTGCGAGTTGCGGCCGGTTGGGATGGCTACGAGGTCGGCGCGGAGTGGCCCTCCAGGGTGTGGGCGGCGAAGGCTTGGACGTGAAGCTCGGACTCGACGCGCGCCGCCAGTGTGGCGGCGGCGTCCGCGTCGGCGACCGGCAACCAGTACGAAGACCCACTTCCGGCGAGCAGCGCTCGGAGACCAGTCACCCCTTCGAGCCGCTCGCGAAACGCGCGCACTTCGGGGTTGACGTGCTCGGCCGCCGGCTCGAGATCGTTGGCGAGCTCGGCCACGAGATGGCTCACGGCGGCCGGCGGCGCCACCGTGCGGTCGCTCGTCGGTTCACCCAGGGCATCCCACGCCCGGAAGACCGGAGGGGTCGCAAGGGAGAACGCCGGCTTGGCCACCACCAGGTGGAGTTCGCCGTCCAACTCGACGGGATCGAGGCGCTCCCCGCGGCCGCGCATCATCACCGGATGCCCGTCGACACAGGCAGGTACGTCCGATCCGAGTTCGGCGGCCGCCGCCATAACCGTTGCGTGGTCGAGGCCGTGGAGGTCACGGAGAACCCGGAGCACGGCGGCCGCATCGGCCGACCCGCCGCCGAGGCCGGCACCGGACGGGGTGACCTTCGTGAGTTCGATACGGGCGCCCCCATCGGACGGGAGGACGGCACGCGCGGCGCGCACGACCAGGTTGGAATCGTCATGAGGAACGTCGTCGCCGCCACCGACCACCGTGAGTTCGACGACGCCCGCGGGGGCCGGTCCGATGGTCACGGTGTCGGCGGGTGCGGAGATCATCACGGTCAACGCTTCGAGTTCGTGGAAGCCGTCCGGGCGGGTGCCGAGCACCCGCAAGGCGAGTGTGAGCTTCGACGGCGCGTACACGGTCACCGAATCGTCGAGGCTCATGGGCCCGAAACGACCCGGGCCAGCGCGGCCCACTGCTCGAGCGTCAAGGTCTCCGCGCGCACACGGCCGTCGATCTTCGCTGATTCCAAGATGTGCTCCACGTCCTCTCCCAACTCGGCGCGCAGCGCGCCGCGCAACATCTTGCGGCGTTGACCGAACCCGGCTCGCACCAGCCCAAACAAGCGGGCCTCGGACGGCACCACCACCGGCGGCTCGGTGTGGCGCACAATCCGCACCAGCGCCGAGTCCACCTTCGGCGCGGGGATGAACACCGACGGCGGCACCGTCCCGACGATCCGCGCCCGGCCGTAGTACGCAATCTTCACCGACACCGCTCCGTACGCCTTCGTCCCCGGCCCGGCCGCCATGCGCTCGCCGACCTCGCGTTGGACCATGACTAACAGCGACGCAATCTGCGGCACCGATTCGAGTACTCGCATCACGATCGGGGTCGCGACGTTGTAGGGCAGGTTGGACACCATGCACCAGGGGCGTTCGCCGGTGCGCACGTCGTCGACGGACAGCAGCTCGGTGAAATCCACCCGCAGCGCATCGCCGCGCACGATCCGCACCGCGTCCGTTCCGACGGTCTCCTCGAGCGCCGGAATCACGTACTCATCCAGTTCGAGCGCGGTCACGGCGGCGCCGGTTTCGAGCAACGCAACGGTAAGAGATCCGATGCCGGGCCCGATCTCGAGCACGCGGTCGCCGGGCTGTACCTGGGCGAGCCGGGCGATGCGCCGCGCCGTGTTCGGGTCGGCAAGGAAATTCTGTCCGAGCGCGCGGCTCGGACGGAGCCCGTGACGAGAGAGGAGCGCCGGGATGGTGGCGGGGGTCAGCGCCACGTGCGCAGTGAACTCGTCAGGAGGTGTAGACCCGGACCGAAATCGTGCCGGTTCCGAGCGGCGCCAGCTCTGCGAAGACATCGGGGTTGAGGTCGATGATGTGCCCGGTCCAGGCCTCGGGGCCGCGGTCGCCGACGCGACACTGGGCGCTGCGGCCGTTTGCGGTGTTGACGATCTTCACAATGGTGCCGAACGGCAACGTGAGGTGCGCACACGCTCCCGGGCCGGCGTGACTCACGTACCACGTGGCGGTACCGGACTGGAACAGCTGACCGCCGCTGGCCGCGGGCGGGTCCACCGGTTTCTGGGTACCGGACACCTTCGTGCCCCGGCGCAGGATCTCGGTTACCGGCGCCGCGAGCACGATCCGCCGGTCTTCGGTCGACTGCACGATCGTGCCATCTCGTCGCACCACCTTCGAGACCACGCGCACGGTGCCGTTCCGCCCCGCCTGGATCACGGCGGTGTGTCCGGCAGCAAGCGTGGAGTCGTCTCGGAGGTCGGTCTTGAACGGGATGATCTGGTCCTCGGCGACTTCGTCTTCGGACAACCGGAACACCTGGACGGTCAGGTCGTCACTCAATCGAGTCTCGAGTGCCGGCTGCACCTGATCTTTCGGACCGAGGACGATCGCTCGGGAGCGCAGCAGGTCGCCGACGGTCAGGTCAGTGACCCCAGTGAGCGGCGTGGTCGTGGCATCCACCAGGAAGCTCAGCGAGTGCGGTGTCCGCAACACGACGCGACTGCCGCGTGCGAGGGGCTTCGGCGCGTCGAGTGCAACCAACGCCGCCGGCAGCCCCAGCTCGCGACGTACCGCTGCGACCGACCGGCGCGTGGTACGGGGTTCGGTGATCACACCATCCACATCCACCACGATCGAGAACGCGCGCACGATCTGAATCGGCATGCCCTGACGCAGTTGCGTCGACACGTCCGGGACCACGCGGTCACCGGCATGGAGGACGGTGCCTTGCGCGGCGAGGAGATCACCGACGGTTCCGGCCCGGGTCACCACCGTGTTGGCGCGGCCGTCGATCGATACGGTGACGTCCCGGCGGGGATGGGTCCCTCCGATGACTCGAGCGGTGACGCCGATGCAAGCGGCCGCGACGGCGGCGACGAGCGCAGTCACGATGATCCGGCGACGGAGACGGAGGGCCCGTCGATGGTGCGCAATCGCCGGACGGTTCGGCCGCACCCGCGTGTACGCCTCCGGGACCAACGGTTCGGGCGCACCGGGCGTCGGCGCGCGGGCCGGGATGGCGAGCGGCTCGGCCAGGGCCGAAGTCGGAGCGACCCGAGCTGTCGGCGCCGTCGTTGTGGTCGACACCACGCCGACGACGGGGGTCGGGGTCGACTCGGTGACCGGGGCGAGGATCGAGATCGGCGCCGGGCCCGCGGGCGCCATGATCGGCGCGGTGATCGGCTCCGGTTGCGGAACCAGAACGGGTGCGACGACGACTTCGATCGGCTCGGTGACTGGCGCGGTCGCGGGGAACTCGCCGGTCAGGAACGGGTGCTCGGCTTCGACTGTCCGCCAGAAATCGGATTCCAGCGCGGTCAGTTCGGCTTCGAGGTCGACGCGTCCCTCTTCGAGCGCGAGCAGTTCGAGCTCACCGGTGAGGTCGAACTCTTCGAGCTCCTCGGTGAGGTCGAGAATCGGCAACCACGCACTCGGCTCCGGCGCCTCGAGTCGCGCCGGAGACGGACGGACCGCGCGGAGCGCGTAACGCCGAGCGCGCGTGCCGCCGCTCGGTGTGCGCGCGTTCCGACGAGTGAGATGCTCGCTGATGGGGGACCGCCTACGGGTTGGTCGGCCGCACTCCGCGGCGGCCGGTCAAGACCTGGCGAAGCTAACGACGAGGCTTTCGCCGGTCAATCTGAATACCAATATCTGCCAGTTACGTGACCAACGCCGAGAAATCAGCGAACGCGAAAGACCTGGTCAGCGGCGTGGCGTGTCCGGGTTGCCACACTTTCGGGGGGCTCGCCACGAACTCGAGCCACTGCAGCTCCCACGACCGAAACCCACGCCGGTTCGTTCGTCTGACCCCGGTGCGGAACCGGCGCGAGGAAGGGACTGTCGGTCTCGACGAGCATCCGATCCGGCGGTACGACCGCGGCCGCGGCGCGTACATCGGTCGCGTTCTTGAACGTCACGATGCCGCTGAAGGAGAGGTAAGCACCGCGGTCGGTGCAGGCGGCCGCCTCGGCGGGGCCGCCGGTGAAGCAGTGGAACACGGTCCGGCGCGGCAGACCTTCATCGTCCAGGATCGCGAACGTCTCGTCCCATGCTTCGCGCGTGTGGATGACGAGCGCGCGATCGAGTTCGTGGGCCAGCAGGATCTGGGCGCGGAACGCCGCGGCCTGAGCCGGTCCCGGTGAATGTTCGTAGTGGTGGTCCAGCCCGGCCTCGCCGATCGCGACGACGGCCGGATCCGCGGCGAGCGTGAGCAGGTCGTCCCAGACGGATTCGAGATCGACGGCGTCGTGGGGATGCAGGCCGACCGTCGCAACCACGTCATCGCGACGCTGCGCCAGAGCCACGGCCGCGCGTGAGGTGGCCAGGTCCGTCCCGACGCACACCATCCACTCGACCCCGCCAGACCGCGCCCGGTCCACGATGGCATCGGCCTCGGCCGCATCCGCCGGCAGATGGCAGTGGCTATCCACCCAAGTCACAGGGTGGGTTCGAGGCGGGGAAAGAGCGCGGCGCCCTTCTCGAGCGGGTTGCCGGCCGTCGGCACGGATCCCCATTGCGCCGATTCAGGGAGCCGAGCCTGCTCCGGGGTGCCGTCGAGACCAAGCCGGCGCCAGAGTTCCGTTGCGGCCCTCGGGATCAGCGGCGAGGCGAGGAGCGCGACGATCCGGAGTGTCTCGAGGCAGTCGCCGAGCACGGCCGCGGTGGCCGCGGCATCGCCGGCCTTGTGGGTCTTCCACGGCGCAGAATCCTCGATGTAGGCGTTGGCGTCACGGATGAGTTGCCACACCGCGCCGAACGCACCGCTGAAGTCGAGCGCGGGGAAGGCGGCCTCCATCGTCTCGAACGCAACCGCGGCCTGGGCACGCAACGGACCGTCGGCACGCGCGTCCGGCACGCGCCCGTCGCAGTAGGACATCGCCATATTCAGCACGCGGCTCGCGAGATTGCCGAAGTTGTTGGCGAGGTCCGCGTTGTAGCGCGCCACCATCCCTTCGTAACTGAAGTCCCCGTCCTGGCCGAAGTGCAGGTCCGTGACGAAGTGGTACCGGAAACCGTCGCTCCCAAACTCGGGGACGAGATCCGCCGGTGCAATGTTGTTCAGGCTGGTCTTGCTCATCTTCTCGCCCCCCACCAGCAGGTAGCCGTGGGCGAAGACGTGCTCGGGAAGCGGGAGCCCCGCGGCCATGAGCATCGCGGGCCAGTAGACCGCGTGGAACCGCAGAATGTCCTTGGCGAGCAGGTGGTATTGCACCGGCCAGCGGCGGGCGAACTCGGCGGGGTCGGCGCCGAATCCGACGGCGGTGGCGTAGTTGATCAGCGCGTCGTACCAGACGTAGGTGACGTGGTTCGGGTCCCACGGCAGCGGGATCCCCCACGTGATGGACGTGCGACTCATCGAGAAGTCGCGCAGGCCCTGCTTGATGAACCCGAGGACTTCGTTCCGCTTCCCGTCGGGCTGCACGGCCTCCGGATGGGCGGCGTAGTAGTCGAGCAACGGCTGTTCGAAGCGTGAGAGCTGGAAGAAATAGTTCTCCTCGGTGACGGTCTCGACGGGCCGACGGTGGATCGGACACAGCCCGTCGACGAGGTCGTCATCGGTGTAATACGCCTCGCACGCCACGCAGTACAGACCTTCGTAGGTGTCGAGCGCGATGTATCCGTTGTCGTACACCTCCTGGAGAAACGCCTGCACCGAGACCCGGTGACGGTCTTCGGTGGTTCGAATGAAGTCGTCGTTGCTGATGTCGAGCAGCGTCCACGCGTCTCGGAACCGGGCGCTGGTGGTGTCGGCCCACTCCTGGGGCGAAACCCCGCGCTCCTCGGCTGCACGCTGGATCTTCAACCCGTGCTCGTCGGTTCCGGTGAGAAACAAGACGTCGTCGCCGTGCAATCGGCGCCACCGGGCGAGGACGTCGGCATGGACCGTGGTGTATGCGTGCCCGATGTGCGGCGCGTCGTTCACGTAGTAGATCGGCGTCGTCACATAGAAGGAATCGGACACGCGCTCTACAGTACCGACGGTCCGGGCGGATTCGAGCGTTCATTGTTGGGGGTCGAGGCATGGCGAACGGAGTGGCGCGCAAGGTCGACCAACTCGGTCGCGTGGTCATCCCGGTCGAGATGCGCAAGGCGCTCTCGATCGATGTCGGTGATTTGGTGATGATGTCGGCCGAGTCCGATCGCATCACGCTCGAGAAGGTGGAACAGCGTTGCGTCTTCTGCGGATCGGTCGATCAGCTGCGTGACTTCACCCGCAAAGTGGTCTGCGCGGCGTGCGTCGAACGCCTTATCGCCACGGAAGGCTGACCTCCACCTCCCGCTCTTGCGACAGCGCCGAAGCGAGTCCACGGGAACCCGGAGCACCGAGATGACGAGCGGAGGCGCCGAAGTGATGGTCGCAGGCCGCTCAGGCCCCGGCTCGGGAGCGCGGACCGTCGAAAAGCGCGTGCCTCGCGTCCCTCGCCTTCCTCCCGCTCTTGCGACCGTTCGCGGATCCGAACGCCGATCAGCGCGGCCGCTTCAGACGGACGGCGCGGGCGTACACCTCGCGCCGGCCCATCCCGAAACGGGCACTCACGATCGCGGCGGCATCGCGGGTCGCGGTGCCGCGTCCGAGTTCGGCGACCAGGGCTTCGTCGATGTCCGCATCGGAGGTTGCCGCGCTCACCTGTACGGCGCCGCCGAGGACCAGCACGCACTCACCCCTGGGCTCGGTGACCTCGACGCCGGCGAGCAACTCGCAGAGCGTTCCTCGGCGGACCTCCTCGTGCAGCTTGGTCAACTCGCGCGCCAGCGCGGCGGGCCGGTCCGCACCGCAGTGGGCCACCAGGTCCGTTAGGGTGGCCTGGACCCGGCGGGGCGACTCGAAGATCACCGTGGTCCGGGGTTCTGTAGCCAGCGCCTCCAGCCGATCGGCGCGTGAGCTGCCCTTGCGTGGCAAGAAGCCCTCGAACACGAATCGGTCAGTCGGAAGGCCGGAGAGGACCAGTGCCACCGTCACCGCTGACGGACCGGGAACCACTTCGACGGCCAGACCAGCATCGAGACACGCCCGCACCAGACGCGACCCCGGATCGCTGATACCCGGGAGGCCGGCGTCGGTCACCACGGCGACCCGATCGCCAGCGGCGACCCGCTCGACAACCCACGCTGCACTTTCCGCTTCGTCGTACGCAGGGACCGCGCGCAAGCGGCCTGCGGCCGGGATACCGGCGTGGGTCAGCAGGGTGCGCGTCCGGCGGGTGTCCTCACACGCCAACACATCGGCATCCCGCAACGTGTCCAGGACCCGCTCGCTGAGATCACCGAGATTCCCGATCGGCGTGCCGACCAGCACCAGGGCCCCAGGCACCTCGGTCATGGGCGCAGTTCGACGTGATCACCGACGTGAAGATCCCACCGGTCGAACGCGCCGGCTTCGGCTTCGAGCGCGTACGCGGCCCGCAATACAAGCGGCGAGATTCGACGCGGAACGAGACAAGACGAGCGCAGCACGCGCCCGTCGCGGTCACAGAACGCGACGTCGATCGGGAAGTGCATCCCGAACGTGTGCACGTTGCGGCACGGTCGCAGGACCATCACGCCATCGATCCCATCGCGGCCGACCAGCCCACGCGCCCGGCCGCGTGAACCCACGGGCTCCTCGGCTGCGGCCAGCACTTGGCCGTCACGCACGAGCCACATGGTGCTCGCTCCTCGCGCCGGCCGTCATCGTTCGACGGTATCGCCCCCCGGGTCCGACCGGTTCACCCCGGCCCCCTCCCGGTACCATCCGAGCGTGACGTCGACCGACGCCGACGTGCCGAACCACCTCGCCTACTCCCCCAGTCTCGACGGGCTCCGCGCGCTCGCGGTCGCCGCCGTCGTGGTGTTCCACCTGCGCGAGACCGGACTCACCGGTGGGTTTCTCGGCGTCGACACGTTCTTCGTCCTGAGCGGGTTCCTGATCACCACCCTGCTCGTCCTGGAGTGGCGTCGGACGCAGGCGATCGGGCTGGTTGCGTTCTGGGGCCGCCGGGCCCGGCGCCTGCTCCCGGCCCTGATCGCAGTGCTGGTGACCGTCGGGATCTTCGCCCACTTCGAGGTCCCGACCACGGAACTCGGCCGGCTGCGCTGGGACGGGATCGCCGGCCTCTTCTATGTCGCGAACTGGCGATTCGTTGCGTCGAAGCAGTCCTACTTCGATCTCTTCGGCGCCGCCTCGCCGTTCCGGCACCTGTGGTCGCTGGCGATCGAAGAGCAGTTCTATCTGGTGTGGCCGCTCGTGAGCATCGCGTGTCTCGGGCTCGGACGAGGGCGGCTACGCGTGCTGGCGGCGGTCGCTGGGCTCGGCACGGTCGTCTCGGTCGCCCTGATGGCGGGTCTCTTCAACGCCGACGATCCTTCCCGCGCGTACTACGGCACGGACACGCACGCGCACCCGATCCTCATCGGCGTCCTGCTCGCGCTCCTGCTCGTCGACCGGCCGACCCTCGGCCGCGGGGTACAGCGCGCGCTCAACGCAAGCGGTGTCGTTGCGCTCGCCGCGATCGTGGTCGCGTTTGCCTTCGCGCACGCCGACAGCTCCACGCTGTACCACGGTGGGTCACTCGCCTTTGCGATTGCCGTCGCAATCTTGATCGCATCCATCATGCGCGCACCGACCGGCGTGGTGGCGCGCCTCCTCCGGTTCCGACCGTTCGTGATGCTCGGTCTGATCTCGTACGGCGTGTACCTCTGGCACTGGCCGATCATCGTGTACGCCACCGAAGCGCGCGTCGGACTCTCGGGCACTGCATTGGACATCGTGCGGGTCGGGCTGACCCTTGCGTTCGCGCTCGCGTCGTACTTCCTGCTGGAACGACCGATACGCATCCGGTGGCGTCAACGACTGCGGTGGCCGCTCGCGCCCGCCGGCATCGGCCTCGGATTGGCAGCGATCGTGCTCGGGACCACGGGTGCGACTGCCGCGCCCGGGTTCTTCGGAACCGGTCCTGCGGTCGTGACGTCGAGTACCACCCTTGCGCCGGCGCAGGTCGGCAACCCCACCCACGTGGTGCTCGTCGGTGATTCTCTCGCGGCATCCCTCGGGCCGGGACTCGACGACGCGATGGCGGCACGCGGAGTTCGCTTCGAGACGGCAGCCACGCCGGGGTGTTCGATGTTGCGCGGCGTCACCGTGGCAGCCAACGGCCATCCGTACCCGTGGTCGCGTCCGTGTGCAAAAGCGATACCACCCGCGCTCCGCACCGTGGTCGACACCGCACCCCGACCCGATCTCGTCCTCTGGCTGTCCACCTGGGATGCCGTCGATCGTGAACTCGGTGGCCATCGGGTGGAACTCGGGAGCCCGGCCGGGCGCATTGTTCTCAGCCGCGAGGTCAAGCGCACGGCGGCGCTCCTCACGGCGCGCGGCGCGCGGCTGGTCATTCTCACGGTCCCCCAACCCGTCGCCGGCAGCGTGGCTGTACTACCCGGTCTGGACGAAGCCGCTCGGGTCCGAGAACTCAACCAGCTCTACCAGCGGTCCGGGCCGACCGCCGACGGCCGCGTGAGCATCTTCGACCTGAGCAGCATCGTCTGTCCTGGCGGGTGGTGCCCACGCCGGGTCAAGGGCATCGAACTCCGGCCCGACGGTGCGCACTTCGGCACCGAAGGCTCGGCCTACGTCGGGCGACAACTCGCCGACGCCGTCCTCACCTGTTGGCAGTCACCGGCCACGTGCGCCGCACCCGATCCGAACTCGGTCAGGCAGTCGCGGTCCCAACCCTGACCAACGGCACGCGCACCACGAACGCGCAACCATCGCTCGCCGATCGTTCGACGGCTGCGTGGCCGCCCATCGCGTTCGTCAACTCACCGACGATCGCAAGTCCGAGCCCGGTCCCCACGCTGCGACCCGGGACGGCGCGCGATACGAAGAGTCGCTCGAAGACCCGCTCCACCTCATCGGGGTCCACGCCGGGACCGTCGTCCACGACGCGGATCTCGACGCCCGCACCCGGTTCGGCACGAACCTCCACGTCGATCCGGGACCGTGCGTACTTCAGCGCGTTCTCCACCAGGTTGGCCACGATCTGCGCCACCCGCTCCGGGTCGCCGGTCACGGTCAGCACCTCGGGGCCCTGCACCTCCAGCGCGATGTCGAGTTCTGCCGCGCCGGGTCGGAATGCGTCCACCGTGGTCCGCAAGGAACCGGCGAGGTCGAACGCGCGCGGCGAGAGCGAGAACTGACGGGCATCGAGACGAGCGAGATCGAGCAAGTCGGCGACGAGTCGTTCGAGCCGACCGGCTTCGGCCGAGATCACCGCGCCGGCTTTGCGTTGCTCCTCGGTCGCAGGGATCGTGCCGTCGGTCAGCGCGTCGGCGAACCCACGGATCGACGTCAACGGTGTCCGCAGGTCGTGTGACACCGAGAGCAAGAATGAACGCTCCAGGTGCCGAGCTGCCTCGAGCTGCACGGCCATGGCGTTCATGGTCCGCGCCAGATCGGCCAACTCGTCGTCGGGATGCGGCCCGAGGTCCACGCGCGCGCTCAAGTCCCCGCCCGCGATCGCGCCGGCGGTGACACTCATCGCCGCGAGTGGTCGGGTGAGTCGACGGGCAAGGAAGTACGAGACCACCCCAGCAGCCACCAGCGCGAGGGCCCCGCCCATCACGAAGTACCCCCGCGCGCGCGTCGTTGCCGCCGACTCCACTTTCTCGGTGAGTACCAACACGGGCGTGTCATCGCCACCCGTGCGGACCGCTTCGGCGACGAAGACACGATGCGCGAGCCGGCCGGTCTGACGCTCTCCGCTCCGGAGCCGCACCGCGTCAAAATCTGTGACGGTGAGATCCGCCGGCAACGGGTTCACCACTCCACGAGCGGGCCGGTCCACTGTCCCGTCGGCGCCAGGCGCGATGCCAAGGAGTCCCGAGACGCCTTCGGTGATCGAACCGTCGGCATGAACCGTGACGAGCGTTCCGCCGGTCACCCGCAACACGGCCGTCACCAGACGGCCGAGTCCGACGCCGGGTTGGTCGCGCAGCCGGCGGGAGCGCACGACCCGCGCCAAGCCGCGCAGCTGGTTCGTCACATTGGGGGCCTGCTCCTCCAAGTGCGAAATCGCGTTACGCTCCGCGCTCCGGCGCGCCAGCGCGATCGTCGTGACCCCGGTGACGAGGAGCACGCCCACCGCGATCGCCGCCATCGCGACCAGCAACCGTGCGCGCAGACTGCGGCGAGCCCTCACGGGGTCGAGGATTCGAGTCGGTAGCCGACCCCGCGCACTGTGGTGATCACACACGCGTCGCCGAGTTTCTTGCGTACCTGCGCAATGTGCACGTCGACGGTGCGCTCGTCGCCGTACCAGTCGTGACCCCACACGTGGTCGAGGATCTGCTGACGGCTCATTGCGAGCCCGCGCCTGGTGGCCAAGAATCGCAGCAACTCGAACTCCTTGGTGGTGAAGTCCACCGGCTGGTCATCGACCCGTACTTCCCGACGGCCCACATCCACCACCGCGCGTCCAGCCGGCACCATCTCCGCAACCGGGGCACCGTCGGTGCGGCGCAGTACAGCCTTGACTCGCGCGACGAGCTCGGCCGGTGCAAACGGTTTGGTGAGGTAATCGTCGGCGCCGAGTTCGAGACCGAGCACCCGGTCGATCTCCTCCGCCCGGGCAGTGAGAAAGATCACCGGCAGTGAGCTGGTGGCGCGGATCCGGCGGCACACCTCGAGCCCGTCGATGTCCGGCAGCCCGACGTCGAGCACCACGAGCCGGGGTCGCTGGTCCCGCACGGCGGCCAAGCCACCTTCGCCGGTGGCCTGCTTCACCACGCGGTACCCATCGCGACTCAAATAGAGGTCAACGAGATCGGCGATGTTCGGTTCGTCCTCGATAACGAGGATCGTGCCCTTGTCCATCTCATGATGCTCCCACGGGATTCGTCGGCAACACGCGATGGCCGTGTGATGGATCTGTGATGTCTCCGACTTCGCCGGCACGCGGCGTACTTCCGCTTCGTGAACTTCGGCGGCGTCGACGGGCCGAACTTCCGGACCCGCTGCTCCACCACCTTCACCGTGAAGGTGAAGCGCAACGGCGTTGCGGTCCCGGCGGACCACGTGTACGTCGGCGCCTCGGGTCAGCACCCGAGTTCGGTCCCGCTCACCATTGACCGGGCCGCCTGACCGCCTCTCGGGGCGGGGCTCAGATCACCTCTGAGCCTCGCCCCTGACGCTGAGAATGCTCGCCCTCTACGCTCGGTGCGATGCGAATCTTGGTGACTGGCGCGGGACGTGCCATCGGACGGGCCACGGTCGTCGAACTCGGCGCCCGCGGCCACGACGTGGTGGCGACCGCGCGCGATCCCGAACTCTTGCGAGACATCGAGGGCGTGCGCGTGCATGCTCTCGATGTCACGAGTGACGAGTCCGTCGCCGAGTGCCTCGGCGTGGTCGGCGAACTGGACGCCATCGTGAACAACGCGGCGATCATCGGCGCCGGGCCCCTCGAGGACTACCCGCTGGCCCAGATGCAGCGCGTCCTCGACACCAACACGGTCGGCCCCCTGCGCATGATCCAGGCGGTCGCGCCGGCGTGGCGCGAACGCGGTTCCGGCGTCATCGTGAACGTCTCGAGCGTGCAGGGGCGGGTCGCCACTCCGCTCGAAGGTCCGTACGCCGCATCCAAGTACGCGCTCGAAGCACTCTCCGAGACGCTGCACTACGAACTCGGGCACTTCGGTATCCGCATCGTGATCGTCGAGCCCGGATACATCGCGCCCGGTATGAAACACGGAGACGATCATCGCGGCCCGGCGGCCTACGACGAACTGTGGACCCAGTGGACCGGCACAGATTCCAAGCTCACCGGACCCCACGGGCGGCCGGGACCCGAACTCGTCGCCCGTGCGATCGCCGACGCCATCACCGATCCCACCACACCCCTGCGCGTGCCCGTCGGCGCCGACTCCGAAATGGTCCTCGCCACGCGCTCGCATCTCGGCGACGCCGAGTTCGAGGCTGCGATGCGCTCCACCATCGGCATGACCTGGTAGCTGACCCTTCGTGGACTCGCAGCGGCGGACCTTCGAGGTGTGACGAGGAGCACCAACGGGTTCACACGTCGTTTCTATAGTTTTTCAAGAACCGATAAACCCTGAAAACCTTTGCTACCCACCCTCCATCGATCCTCGAACAAATCCGTACACCCCGAATGCTGGCGCCCGACCGCCGGTCTTCGCCGGACGTGACGACCAGCTGACCACATTCGATCTGCTCCTCGGACGGCTCCTTGACGGCCGTTCCGAGCAATCGATGGTCATCACCGGGCTTCGAGGCGTCGGCAAGACCGTTCTCCTCAACGAGTTCAGGGGATGCGCGTCCGTTGCCGACTGGGCCGTGGTTGAAATGGAAATCTCGAAGCACGACGACGCAGCCTTCCGCCGAGTACTCGGACGCGAAGTCCGCAAAGCACTCTTCGAGATTTCACCTTCGACAAGATGGAAGGACAAAGCGAGGCGGGCTGCGTCTGCCCTGAAGGCTTTCACCGTCCAAGTTTCCCCGGAAGGCGGGTTGACAGGCGGCCTCGACGTTGACCAGTTGGAGGGTCTCGTGGATAGCGGGATGCTGGATGCGGACGTCACCGACCTACTTGTCGCGCTGGGTGAAGCCGCGGCCGATCACGAAACGGGCGTCGTGTTCCTCATGGACGAGATCCAGTTTCTCAGCACGACACAACTCGAAGCATTCATCGCCGCGCTGCACCGCACTGTGCAGAGGTCGCTGCCGATCACGCTCGTCGCGGCCGGGCTCCCCCAGATCCCGGAACTCGCTGGAGAGGCCAAGTCCTATTCAGAAAGACTCTTCAAGTTCCCGAGCATCGGCCAACTGAGCGATGTCGACGCGGAGCGCGCACTCGCCGGCCCAGTCGTGACACAGCGGATTCCGAGAAAGCGCTCTCTTCGGTGGAAGACAAGCTCGATGGGAGCTTTTTCCGCGTTCGACTCGACCGAACGACCGACCTCGAGCGCGCGTACCTCCGAGCTATGGCTGAGCTCGGCAGTGAACCGCAGCAAGCGAGTGAGGTCGCCGGGCTGATCGACCGCACGTCGCAGCAATGCGGTCCGACCCGCGCTCGGCTTATCGACAAGGGCCTTCTCTATACACCGAGCTTCGGCTACGCGGCCTTCACAGTTCCGCAGTTCGACGTGTTCCTCAAGCGAACGGTCGCACTTGAGGTTCCTCCGAAGCGTCCAAGGCGGGCTTAGGAATCGCGCCTCGCCTCGGGCCTCTCAGCCCGGCGTCCCGGCCCTTCTTCGCTACCTCAAGTGCACTGCGCATCAGTATCTCGAATCGCCGAGCGCTCACTCGGTCCCCCGAGGCGGCGGCCCAACCCGCGGTCGACTACCCTCATCCGCTTCGTCTCGGAGGATCAGTCGTGAGCAAGAAGACCAAGAAGCGCAAGCTGCGGGCCCGCCGTAACAAGGCCAATCACGGCAAGCGACCCAACGTCGGTCGTCGCTGAGCCCGCCGGCCAGTGGACACCCCACCGAGGCCGGCGATGGCACTCTCACCCATCGGTGAACGAGCCGCGTCGTTCGTCCGGCCCGACGAAACGGTCATCGCAGCATTTGGTGCCGTGCAAGGACCGAGGCCAGGCGCAGAAGCGTTGGCCCTCGGTGCGGCCGTTCCGGTCCTCGCCTTTTCGCCGGCCGGCATCGGGACCGCGTTACTCCTCTGCATTGCGGTTGGCGTCGTCGCCCTTGTGGTCATCACCGCGTTGCGTCGTTCCGTCATCGTCGCGGTCACCGACCACAACCTGCTGGTCTTGGACTGCGGCCGCCTGCCCGGGCGGTGGTATCCCCGCTCGCTCCTCAGCCAGAGCGACCGCCGGCCGTTGATCGACGCGGCGCGCGACTCGGCCCGACGCGGCCTCCGCCTCGAGATCGACGGTCGCGTCACGTGGGTGGTCGGCACCGATCAGGACGAAGCCCGCCGGCTCGCCGCCTCGATCACCGAAGCGACCTGAGCCCGACGAGCTCGCGCCTTCATGAGGTCGCGATCACGACCCGCTTCGAGCTGGTCATCGCGAGCAACACCACTGCGACAACGGGCGCCACACCGAGCGACACCATGATCGCGGTCGCGTCACCCGCCGAAAACATGTCGAGGTGACGAGCGTGATAGAGGACGTGCAGACCACCGTTCACGATCACCGCGACGAGCCCAGCCCGGACGAGTGGGATCGCCATCGTTACCGCGGCGGCACCCAGCACCACGAGCAGCGCCAGACTGAGTTCGCCCACATCGCGGACAAGGTGCTCGTTGAAGGGTCCGTCGGCCGAGATCCAATGACGGCCACCGCCAGGGAAGTCCGAATAAAAAGATCGCGGGGCAAAGGCGGCCCAGAAGCCGACGAGCGCCATCGATCCCGCCTGGTAGATCAGCCCGATGCGGAGAAGTCGAGTCTTCATGAGGTGATGTCCTGTCTCGATGCCGCTTCTGCGGCCCAACCGATTCGGGCGTCGGGATACGAGGGCGCCCAGCCCGTGATGGAGCGGAACGAGGCGTTGGACACGCGCTGGGATGCGATCATTCCCGCAGCCCCCGGCCCCGCACCGAGCTTCATCAGCCGACCCGGTGTGGGTTTCGGCGTGGCGACCTCGAACGCAGTCGCGAACGCGTCCAGATAGTCGCCACGGCGCAACGGCGTGTCGTCGACCACGTTGTAGACGCCCGTTTCCGCACCGAGCGCAGCCAGTACCGCGGTCGCCGCGTCGTCACAGTGAATCGACGCCATGTACGCGTCCGGCGACCCGGCGATGGTTGATCGCCGGATGCGCGCGAGCTTCAAGGCATCGAGCGTGCCCCGGTTGTTCACACCGCCGTAGAACAGTCCGAACCGCAAGATCGCAACCGTTCCACCCGAGGCCGCGAACTCCAGCGCCAGCTGCTCACCTTCGACGGCCGGAGCCAAGCGCCCGAGGTCAGGGATGAGGGCAGCGCGTTCGTCGATCCACTCGTCGCCGGCGTCCGCGTAGACGAACGTGACCGACTCCTTGACGAAGTGAGATGCACCGCCGGCGATCGCGGCCACAACGAGGTTGCGAGTGGCATCGACCCGCAACCGGTCATGCATTGCCCACCCCTTGGGCCGCGCCGCTTTCCTGAGCGGCGGCACATTCGTCGCGAGATGGAGAACCGCTTCACTCCCGACCACGGCATCCGTCACCGCTCCTGGGTCGAAGAGGTCCACGCACACCGGTTCGGCCCCGGCCGCAGTCAGCGCCGCGGCCGCGTCGTCGCGGCGAGACACGGCCCGAACGTCGTGACCCGCCGCCACCAGCCGCGGCACCAGCGAGCGTCCCACCACGCCCGTTGCGCCCGTGAGAAACGTCTTCATCGCAACGCCTCTCTCATCCACTCCGCCCCGGCCACCAGCGACTTCGGCGGCGCGTCTCGTCCGACGGCCGAGGTCAGGTCCGCGATCGTCACGGCGCCGAGCGACGCTCGCCAGACCGTGTCCGCGCTCCGCATCACCCGGTCGATGGCGCACGGCAGTGGGTACTCGCGTGCCGGTCGGGCGCCCGGGCCGCGCCGACGGATCTCCGTGCAGCGGAAGGCCGGTTCGGTTCCCTCGATCGCCTCGACCACGTCGAGAACGGTCACGGTGGCCGGCGGCCGCGCGAGGCGATACCCGCCGCGAGGGCCTTGCACCGATTCGAGGATCTCGGCGCGGCTCAACGCCTGGAGGTGCTTGGCGAGATACGCGGCGGGGACGCCGTGATACTCGGCCAGGCGGGCGGAAGTGAGCGCCCGGTCCTCCGGCAGATAAGCGAGGAGCGTCACCACGTGCACGCCCCACTCGACACCATCCGAGAGTTTCATATCTCGGATAATAAATATCCGGACTTACAATGTCAAGGAAACGCTCGACGCCGG
>JANYJV010000078.1 GCA_025361725.1 Acidimicrobiia bacterium
TCGGGGTGACGATCACGTTCACCCCCGCGGTGAGGAGCTCAGTCACGACGCGGGTGGTGGTGGAGCTCGCGGTATTGGTGGCGAGGATCGTGCTCCCACCCACGAAAACAGTGACGACGAACGTCAACGTGGTCGTGATGAAGAGGACCACCAGCAGGGTGGAGAAGGTGGGCCACCAACGTCCGGCGACCAATGCCCGGGAGCGAGACAGCGCCTGTCCGCCGCGCTCGTCTTCGATGAGCCGCACCGGCATCACCACCGCAAAGGACACGTAGAGGTAGATGCCGGGAATGAAGCAGAAGAATGCGCCAAAGATCCACGCCAGTCCGGTCAGGATCACGATCCAGAGCAGGGAGCCGAATCGTGCGAACGCGTACCGCAACGACTCGGACCAGGAGGTTTCGGTGCCGAGGTAGTGGTCCGAGAGAATGCGCATCGCCGCACCCTGGGCCACCGTGATGTTCAGGCCGGAGATGAGCAGACCGAACAGCAGCAGGAACAGTTGGGTGCCGCTCGAGACCGCGGTCGATCGGTAGATGGAACCACCGAACCGGGTCACCGTCGTGGTTTCCTGCGCCGACAGATTGACGACGAGTTGCACCAAGGCCAACGGGACCACCACGACGGCGCAGACGCCGACGAGCGCACCGAATCGTCTGCGGTAGAGCCGGAAGGAACTGTCGAGGATCTCGCCGACCGTGAGGGGTCGGAGGTGCTCGTATTCCATTCAGGGCACGCTAGGAGCGGCGCGACATCCCGCTGTGGATGCCACGCCGCCCGTGCGTTTGGTTCTTACGCTGCGACGGGTTCGCCTTGCAGTCGCTTGTACATGTACCCCGTTGCGATCACGACTACCGGCCACGCAACGATGACGCCGATTCCACATGCGGCTTGGCCGACCAACATGACGACCCACGACAACAGGAAAAAGATGGCGACAGGGCCAATGTTGTTCTTGACGAGTTCGACGCTCGCTTTGATGGCATCCATGGGCGCCATTTTTTTGTCGACCACGAAGTAGCCGTAGAAGTGCGTGAAGAACAACACCGCGAGGCCTGGCAACACGCACAAAAGGATGCCGACGCCGGCCAGGAGCGCAACGATGATCGAGGCGATCGCGTACGGACCGACATTTTCCATCGAGATGAGCTGCGTCGTGGTCAGCTTCTCACCCTTGATCAGCAGCAGGGAGCCGCGGATAACGATGAGGTTGAGCACGAACTGGCCAATGAAGATCAACGTCATCAAGAACGCGATTCCGAAGAGTGTTGGGATCAGCCCAACGCTTTCGGTACCGCACACGCGGCCGGCAGATGTCGTACCGAAGTTCACGCAGCGTTCGGTGCCGGACGTGATCGCGCCGAAGATCACAAATCCGATGATCTCGAGGACCACGACGACCGCGAACCCGATGAGCACTGGGACGACGATGTCGCCCCAGTTCGCTTTGAACTTCTCCCAGCCGTACTTGATGGCAGCAGCACCCTCGGCCGGCTGATTCCCGCCACCCATCGGCATGCCGCCACCCGGTGGCATTCCACCCGGAGGCATGCCGCCCGGAGGGGGAGGCGGCGGTGGTGGTGGCGGCGGGGGTGCGTCAGGTGGGAACTGGGACATCAGGTCTCCGATCGATCAACAAGTCGGACTGACGGTAATGACGTTTGCGCCACGCTGCGTGGATACACAGGGTCCGCGCCACCGAAGGGTCCCGCTCATAGGGTGCGGGCATGGCCGCAATCGCGCGCCTCGAAGGGCAGCTGCTCCATTCGTCGGCACCATCGCCGACCGTCTCGCGCCCGCGCCTGGCTCCGATTGCGGTCGGATTCGGTCTGGTCGGCGGATGTGTGGCGATGGGTCTGATCGACCCGACGGGTGGACCGGTGCTGTGTCCGTTCCGAGCCGCGACCGGCCTCTATTGCCCCGGGTGTGGTTCCACGCGGATGCTTCATCACGTGTTCACCGGTCGTCTCGATCTGGCGGTCGGTGACAATCCAGTCGCCCTCGTCATGCTTCCGCTCACCCTGTGGTGGGTGTTCATCTCCATGACCGCGTGGGCCGGCGGGCCGCGATGGCCCGAGCCCCGTTTCCGCGCGTCGCACGTCTGGGCGCTCGCAGGCACGGTCATCGCGTTCTGGATCCTGCGCAACATTCCGCTCAGTCCCTTCACCCTGCTCGCACCCGGCTGACGCGCCGGTCACGGAGAAACGAGGAACCATGTCCAGCTTTCCGCCCGACGCACCCCCACCGCCGCCTCCCCCTCCGCCTCCGCCTCCGGGTCCGCCGCCCGGCGGGTACGGGATGTCACCGGGCGGGATGCCGGCGCCGATGGTGTCGAACTATCTCGTGCAGGCGATCCTGTGCACGCTGTTCTGCTGCCTACCCGCGGGCATCGTCTCGATCGTGTACGCCGCGCAGGTCAACTCGAAGTTGGCGGTCGGGGACCGGATGGGTGCGATCCAGTCGTCGGAGAACGCCAAGAAGTGGGCGTGGGTCTCGTTCGGCGTCGGGATCGGGGTCTTTCTGATCTACCTCGTGATCGTGATCGCGGCCGCCGCGTCTTCGAGCAGCAACTGACGGTCGTCTGAGGCAGGTGCGGGTGCGCGCCGGTTACTTGATCAGCCGGAGGTTGATCGGGTACCGGTAGCGCACGCCCTGGCCCGCCTGGATGGCGCCGACGATGTGCAGCACGAACCCGGCGATCGCGATGGCGAAGAACGTGAAGAAACCGACGACCACGAACATCAGCGGGATGCTCACGATCATGCCGATGGCCATCGTGATGTCGAAGTTCAGCGCCTCGACCGCCTGATCGCGCACGAACGGCCGCTCGTTGCCCTTGACCAACAGCGCGATGAGCGCAATCAGCCAGCCGAGGATGTGGGAGAGCACCGCCCAGGTCTTGTCCTCGGACGTGATCACGTTGGCGTCGACGGGCACGACGTCGGTGCGCATCGGGATCGGCGCGCCGACGGGCGCGTCGACGGCGCTGATCCCGTTCGTGCTCGTGTTCGCGGTCCACGCCTCGCCGTCCCAGTATCGAACCTGGTATCGCCCGAACGGATCCGGATACCAGCCGGCCGGAGTCATGGAAATCGCGATCAGACCGTCCCGCTCAGCTGAGGACGGTCAGAGTGTCCGAACCAGTGCAGCGTCGCCTTGGCGACAAACCCGGCCAAGCCGACGCATCAGCCCAGAGTCCGGACGAGCGCGGCGTCACCTTGGCCGCCACCACCGCAGAGGGCGGCGGCTCCGAGGCCACCACCGCGGCGGCGGAGCTCGTGGATGATCGAACCGACGATGCGCGCACCGGACATCCCAACGGGGTGACCGAGCGCGATGGCGCCACCGTTGACGTTGACGATGTCGTCGTTGATCCCGAGGTCCCGCATGCTGGCGATGCCGACGGCGGCGAAGGCCTCGTTGAGTTCGAAGAGGTCGACGTCACCGATCGGCAGGTTCGCGTGGTCCAGGGCACGCTTGATCGCACGTGACGGCTGGTGCAGCAGCGAAGGGTCCGGTCCGGCGACCATGCCGAAGCCCACGAGTTCCGCGATCGGGGTCGCGCCGAGTTCTTCGGCCTTTTCCCGACTCATCACGATGAGTGCAGCTGCGCCGTCGGAGATCTGCGACGCGTTGCCCGCAGTGATGGTGCCGTCCTTGGAGAACGCGGGCCGCAGCTTGCCCAGCGACTCCAAGGTGGTCTCCGGCCGCACACCCTCGTCCTCGAGGAACATGACCGGGTCGCCCTTGCGCTGCGGAATCGGCACCGGAACGATCTCGTCGGCCAGCCGGCCTTCCTTCATCGCGGCCGCGGCGCGCTCGTGGCTCTTGGCCGCGAGGTCGTCCTGGGTGGCCCGGTCGACTTCGTGTTCGTTCGCGTAGCGCTGCGTTCCGGTGCCCATGTGCTCCATGTCGAAGGCACACCAGAGTCCGTCGTGGATCAACGAGTCGACGACTTCGCCGTTGCCCATGCGGAAGCCGCCCCGCGCCTTCGGCAACAGGTACGGCGCATTCGTCATGGACTCCATGCCGCCGGCAACCACGACCTCGGCGTCGCCGCTCTGGATCATCTGGTCCGCCAGGTACAGCGCGTTCACACCGGAGAGGCACACCTTGTTGATGGTGAGCGCGGGAACGCTCATGGGGATCCCGGCCAGCGAAGCCGCTTGGCGCGCGGTGATCTGGCCGGCTCCGGCCTGGAGCACATGGCCCATGATCACGTAGTCCACCTGCTCGGGACCGACGCCGGCGCGCTCGAGCGCGCCCTTGATGGCCACGCCACCGAGGTCCATGGCACTCATCGGTGCGAGTGCACCGGACAACTTGCCGATCGGCGTACGAGCGGTGGAAACGATCACGGAACCGGGCATGGCGACTCCCGTCGAGAACAGGCCGCCGGCGGAGTTACCGGCGAGTAGGAACGAGAATGGTAGCTCTGGAAGTGATCATTTCGTCCAGTGCTGCGCGCACAACTACCGTCCTCGGCCATGACGAGCGAGATTGATGCCATCCGAACCGCCATCCTCGAGGGCGCCCCGGGCGACGAGTTGGCGGCGCTCCCAATTCCCGAAGCGGTGCGCGGCGCCCTGATCAAGGCCGACGAGCAGGAGATGTTCGCGGGTATGGCCTCCGAGGAGAAGGACCCGCGTCGGTCCACGCACATCGAGGAGTTCGCCTTTCCCGAGATCGCGCCCGACGAAGTGGTGCTCGCGGTCATGGCGAGTTCGATCAACTTCAACACCGTCTGGACATCGATTTTCGAGCCCCTTCCCACCTTCGGCTTCTTGAAGCGCTTGGGCAGGGAGAGCGTGTGGGGCGCGCGCCACGACCAGCCGTTCCACGTGATGGGGAGCGACGCTTCCGGTGTGGTCATGCGCGTGGGTTCGGCGGTGCGGAACTGGAAGCCCGGCGATCGTGTCACCGTCCACTGCAACTATTTGGACGACCAGGACCCGTCAGCGCACGACGATTCGATGATGGCCTCGAACCAGCGCATCTGGGGTTTCGAGACCAACTTCGGCGGGCTTGCGGATCTCAGCGTGGTGAAGGCCAACCAGCTCATGCCCAAGCCCGAGCACCTCACGTGGGAAGAGGCCGCGGTCAACGCGCTCTGCAACTCCACGAGCTACCGCATGATCGTGAGCCCGAACGGTTCGCACATGACCCAAGGGCAGTCGGTGCTCGTGTGGGGCGCGACCGGCGGCATCGGCGCGTACGCGTGTCAGTACGTGCGCAACGGTGGCGGCCGCCCGATTGCCGTGGTGTCGAGCGAGAAGCGCGTCGCGCTGTTGAACGAGATGGGGATCGAAGCGGTCATCGACCGTCGGGCCGAGGGCTACAACTTCTGGAAGAGCAATACCGAGCAGGACCCGGGTGAGTGGCGCCGACTTGGAAAGAAGATCCGCGAGCTCAACAACGGCGCGGACGTCGACATCGTGTTCGAGCACCCCGGCCGCCAGACGATGGGCGCGTCCGTGTTCGTCGCGAAGCGCGGCGGGATGATCATCACGTGCGCGGCCACGAGCGGCTTCATGATCGAATACGACAACCGGTACCTCTGGATGAACCTCAAGACCTTGAAGGGTTGTCACTTCGCGAACTACCGCGAGGCGTGGGAAGCGAACCGCGCGATCTGCGAAGGCAAGGTGCACCCGACGATGTCGAAGGTGTTCACCCTCGACGAGACCGGCGAAGCCGC
>JANYJV010000109.1 GCA_025361725.1 Acidimicrobiia bacterium
AGGATCGCGTAGATCATCTCCCGGATCTCCGAGCCCGACAGCTTGTCGATACCTTCAACCGGCCGGAGCTCACCGTGCACTCGAATGACCGGCGGGCTGCCGGCCGTGAGGTGCAAGTCCGAACCGTGTTGCTCCAAGACCTTGATGAGCAGGTCGTTGACGTGGGTGCCCTCCACCTCGTCCTCGACCGGGTCCATGTCGCCGTGCGCACTGAGTGACGGCGACGCGGGTCCGAACACCGAGTCGATGGCGTGCAGAATCTCGTAGCGACCTGCCGCCGCCGGAATGATCTCGTACCCGGTTGCCGCACCCACGGCCTGCACCGAGGCATCGTCCCCCGGGTCGGGGAACGCAACGACGAGCTTCGCGCCATCGAAGTCGACCCCGATGACCTGATGTTCACGCGCGACGGGTTCGGGGACCATCATCGCGGCATCCGGGTGCAGCGGCGTCTCGGTGAAGTCGATGAACCGCACTCCGACGGTCTCGGCGACGGCCGCGGTCAGGTCCTTCTCGGACACGAGGCCCTCTCGCCGCAATACCGCGGGCAGGCCGTCGCCGGTGCGGCGCGACTCGGCCATCGCGATCGCCAGGTCGTCACGTGAGAGCACGTGCCGTTCGACGAGAAACTCGCCCAGTACTCGAGCTTGACTAGACAGCATGGTGATGCCTCCTCGTGAGGCGTATCGGCTGGTACACCGATCGGCTGAAGGGGCGATGTGATGAGTTCGGCCTTCACTCGGTACTCGCGGTGGCCGATGATCCCGAAGTGATTCACGAAGCTGTCGGCAACCAGTCCGCTCATCTTGCTATCCGGCGCCGTATCGGCGACCTGTTCGTCGAACAGGCATCATCGACGACCAGCAGCTCGCCGAGGCGCTTGACGTTCAACGGAGAACGGGCGGTCGACTCGGGGAAATCCTGATCGAACTCGGCTTCGTGACCTCGCTCGATTCTTCTCGCGTCCTGGCGCAGCGTCTGGGCATGGAGTTCATCGACCTGAACAAGCTGCCGGTGGACGAGATCCTCGCTCAGCGCATCCCCGAGGAGATCGCACGGCGCTATCGCGCGATTCCGATCGCCGAATCCGCCGGTGTGCTCAAAGTGGCGGTCGCCGACCCCACGGACGTCTTCGCCCTCGACGATCTCCAGGTGATCACCGGGTCGACGATCGTGCCCATCGTCGGCGACCCGGCGCAGATTCTCGAGTGCGCCAACCGCATCTGGACCAAGCCCAGTATGGAGAGCCGCATCGACGATGCGGTCGATGTCCAGAACATCGAACCCGAGCATGTCCTCGTCGCCGAGACCGAAAACGCACCGATCATTCGTCTCGTCGACGCGATGATCACGCAGGCGACCGAGGAGCGCGCGTCGGACATCCATGTCGAACCGTCCGGCGAACGGGTCCGCATTCGCTTTCGCGTCGACGGCGTGCTGCACGATGCGTCCTACACGCCGCGCGGCGTGTTGCGTCCGATCGTCAGCCGCCTGAAGGTCATGGCGGGTTGTGACATCTCCAACAGCCGCACACCCCAGGAAGGTCGGTTCTCCCTCGAGGGCAAGGGCCGTCACGTCGATGTCCGCATGACCACACTCCCGACGGCGTCGGGCGAGGCGGTCGTCCTGCGCCTACTGGACAAGTCCCAGGGTGTGCTCGATCTGTCGAAGCTCGGCTTCGAAGACGACGACCTGGGTCGCTACGAGAGTTCCTACCGGGCGTCGCAGGGCGCGATTCTCGCGGCCGGTCCCACCGGATCCGGCAAGACTTCCACGCTGTACGCCACCCTGGCGAAGCTCAACGACCCCACGCGCAGCATCGTGAGCGTGGAAGATCCCGTCGAGTACCACATGGACGGCATCAAGCAGATGCAGGTCGGCCGCCGTGGCACCGTCGGATTCGCCGGCGCCCTCCGGTCCATCCTTCGCGCCGACCCCGACGTCATCCTCGTCGGCGAGATCCGAGACTCCGAGACCGCGATGATCGCGGCCGAGGCCGCGCTGACCGGCCATCTCGTGCTGAGCACGGTCCACACACTCAACGCCGCGACCGTGCCGGTCCGACTCATCGAGATGGGCGTCGAGCCCTACTTGGTGACGTCGTCGCTCCAGTGCGTGGTCGCCCAACGTCTGGCCCGCAGGCTCTGCCCCACGTGCATGACCATGAGCGAACCCAGCGAAACCGAGGTCGAGTTCTTGCACGTCCCTGGGGTCGATCCGGCGCGCGAAGTCGGACGCCCGGTCGGGTGTCCCGCCTGTTCCAACACCGGGTATCGCGGTCGGGTGGCGATCTATGAGGTCATGACGCTCGACGACGAGATTCGTGGCCTGATCGCCCAACGGACTGCCGGCCCCGAGATCCAGCGGATCGCCGTGAAGAACGGAATGCGCACCCTGCGTGTCGCCGGCGCCCGACGGGTTCGGGACGGCATCTTCGGTCCCGACGAACTCCTCCGCGTCCTGTCCTGACTCCACTCTTCATCGCGTTTGTCGTGTGCGGCCTCTCACAGGAGGCGCCCACGACAAACGGTCGGGGGAATGTGCGGGTCAGGCGGCGACGTCTTGGGACATCATCAACGCGAGGTCGTGCGGACGAGTAGCTGCGGACAACGCAACCTTCCGAGTGATGGTCCCCGCACGGTAGAGCTCCAGGGCGTGCTGATCGAAGAGCTGCATGCCGTAGAACGAACCCTCGCGGATGATGTCCTCGAGTTCATGCGTCCGCTCGGCATCGATGATCCGGTCGAAGACGCGGCCGGTGGCCACGAGCGCTTCGACGATCGGGACCCGACCCGCCAGGTCCGAGCGCGGCACCAGCCGCTGGCCGATGATGCCGCGCAATGCGCCCGCCAGCGAACTCCGGACTTGTCCGTGCTGGGCCGCCGGGAAGAAGTCCAGCACGCGGTTGACGGTCTCGGTCGCGGTCACGGTGTGGAGCGTCGCGAGGACGAGGTGACCGGTCTCCGCGGCGGCGATGGCCGCCCACACCGTCTCGGCGTCACGCATCTCACCGATGAGGATGACGTCCGGGTCCTGGCGGAGCACCATCTTGAGTGCGGCGCGGAAGCTCTCGGTGTCCGCACCGATCTCACGCTGGCTGATGAGACACCGGTCGTCTTCGTGACGGATCTCGACCGGATCCTCGATCGTGACGATGTGCGCATCACGCGTGTGGTTGATGGCGTCGATCATCGAAGCCAGCGTCGTGGTCTTGCCGGAACCGGTCGATCCGGTCACCAGGACGAGACCGTCCACCTCCTGAGTCAGCCGCTGCGCGATCGCAGGGAGCCCGAGTTCGGCCAGCGTCGGCACAGTCGGGAGCACATACCGGATCGCGGCGGCGACGTCTCCCGATTGGCGGTACACGTTCACTCGAAAGCGGCCAACACCGTCGATCTCGTAGGCGAAGTCGACCTCACCCCGCGCCGCGAAAGTTTCGCGGCGGTATTTCGGCATGATCGCCTCGACGAGGGTCGCAACGTCGTCTTCGGTCATCACTCGAGCCGACATCGGTTCGAGCGTGCCGTCGACCCGCAGGATCGGCGGTCGGTTGACCTTGAGGTGCAGGTCCGACGCACCGCTCGCGATCATGCGCGCGAGCAACTCACGCGGCTCGGTCTGGGACGCGACGCGCCGATCGGCTTCGCTGCGCTCCTCAGTTCCTGGGTCAGGTAACAACTCTGAACACCTCTTCCAAACTCGTCATACCGGCCGCGACTTTGCGGAGACCGTCTTGTCGGAGAGGCACCATCCCCTGCATCACGGCCGTCTTCTTGACATCTTCGGTCGATCGGCGCTCGATAATGAGGCGTTCCACCTCCTCGGTGATCGTCATGACTTCATGCAGGGCGAATCGACCCTTGTATCCGGTTTTTCCGCAATATCCGCAGCCGATGGCCCGATTCAGGGTCGGCCAGTCGTTGGTGGACTCCATCGGCCAGCCGGCCTCGATGAGTTCGGCCTCACTCGGTTGGTAGGCCTCGGTGCAGTGAGAACAGAGCCGCCGCGCGAGCCGCTGGGCCAGCACACTGCTCAGCGCGCTCGTCACGAGGAACGGTTCCACTCCCATTTCGACGAGCCGCTGCGGCGTCGATGACGCATCGTTCGTGTGCAAGGTCGTCAGGACCAAGTGGCCCGTGAGCGCCGCCTCGATTGCGATCGTTGCGGTCTCCTTGTCACGGATTTCTCCGACGAGCACGATGTCGGGGTCACAGCGCAAGATCGAACGCAGCGCGGCGGCGAAACTCAGGCCGGCCTTGCTGTTGATCTGCACCTGGTTGATCCCCGCCAGGCGATACTCGACCGGGTCCTCGACCGTGATGATGTTGCGGTCCACTTGGTTGAGAATGTTGAGCGTGGCGTAGAGGGTGGTGGACTTCCCGGATCCCGTCGGACCGGTGACCATGATCGTTCCGTAGGGCTTGGTGTAGGACGCGGCGTACCGGGCCAACACGTCCGGCAAGAACCCCTGATCGTCGAGCGTCAACAACGCTTTGCTCTTGTCGAGGATTCTCATCACGATCTTCTCGCCGTAGACCGTGGGCAGGGTCGCGACCCGCAGGTCCACCTCGATACCGCCGACCCGCACGGAGATCCGACCGTCTTGAGGCACTCGTCGCTCGGCGATGTTGATGTCGGCCATGACCTTGAGCCGACTGGTGACACCGGCTTGGATGGCCTTGGGTGAACGCATCGCTTCGTGGAGCACGCCGTCGATCCGGTAGCGGATCCGGAGATCGGTCTCGGTCGGCTCGATGTGAATGTCCGAAGCGCGGTCAGCAACGGCTTGGGTGATGACCAGGTTGACGAACTCGACGATCGGAGCGTCCTCGATGAGGTCGTCGATCTTGGTGCCCTCGACGCCGCCGTCGCCGAACTCGTCGGCGGCTTCCTGGGCCATCGTGTCCACTTCATCGTCGAGGCGATGGACCCGGTCGATGAGTTGCTGGACCTGACTCGGCGGCGACACGACGGTCACAACCTCGGCACCGGTCATGGCCCTTATGTCGTCTGCAGCAAAGACGTTGGACGGGTCCGCCATCGTCACGACGAGCCGACCTTGTTCGTCCCACTGGATCGGGATCGCTTGGTACCGCCGGACGAGCGACTCGGGCACGAGCAGCGCGACGGCGGGGTCGATCGTGATCTCTTCGAGGTCGACGAATCCCAAGCCGACCTGCTGGGCCAACGTGCGGACGAGGTCCGACTCGGTGATCCGCCCGAGTTCGATCAGGATCCGACTGATCGGCTTCCCGTTCTTCTCGTTCGCAGCCAGGGCCGCGTCGAGATCGGCCTGGGTGATCAGGCCTTGTTGCAGCAGCAATGCGCCGAGTTGGGCACCGTTGGACACGCGGCCTCCTCCGCCACTTCGCCCCACGGCGTGGGGCTGATGTTGTCATCGACCGACGGTCGATGCGGCTGAAGAAAGGGTCCGTTTTGCCCCCCGGAAACAGGCCCGGAGCACTAGTGGTGCCCAGGACCCGCGCGAATAGGTTCATGCGTCGTCGAACTACCGAACCGGTTTCCCGCTCATGTTCACTACGTTGACGGGCCGCTCGGGCCACGGACGAGCGGAAACCATGTGAGCACGAGGCGCCTATCCGCTCGCCCTCTTACTCCTCCTTGAGCCCGGAGAACATGCGCAGCAGGTCGCTCCGGTCGACGACGATCTGGGCCCGCTCGGCCGCCGGCGCGTCTGCGTCAGGACGGGCCATGGTCTCAGGTACCGGTCCGGGGTCACTCAATCCGGCTCGGGTGGCGAGGTCCGCTCGCTCACGAGCGAGGTCGGCGGGATCGGCCGCCGGCATGACGTTCTCGATGACGGGCGCCCGATCGGCGGCCGCGGTGGCGGCGGTGACCGATGTCGTCGCCCACTCGGGCGACGCGGCCGGGGGTCCCGACGGGCCCGAGGGGAGCCCGCTCGGTCCGGGACTCGCCGCCTCGGTGACGTCCACGACACCGCGAGGTGTCCGGGCCTGGTCCGAAACCGCTGCCGCTTGCGCCGTGGCCAGGGCCCGTGCGGAATCGACGAGGACCCGCACCGCACCGGCCAGGATCAACGCGCGTATCTCGGGCGCGACCACGATGAGACTGGCCTCGGCGCGCTGCGCCAGCTGGCGGATCGTGGTCCGGCCGTCGACCAGTTCCAGAACCCGAAACCCGAGCGCGCTCAACGTGACGGACTCGGTGGTGATCGAGCCGGTGCGTTCGAGCATCGACTCGAAGCTCTCGACCGCGCTCATGATCGACGGCCACTCCCGAGCGATCGCGCCAGCACGCTCCAAAATCGCGGTGATCGGTAGCGAGAGCGCAGCCGGCCAGGGCGGGGTCTGGTCCGCGAGGAACTCGAACTCGGCGGCTCGGCAGCGCAGGACGGCGACGCAAACCTCGAGCATCCGCGTTTCGAGGGCCTCGAGATCTGCGACCGGGCCCGAGAGATCTGCGGCCTCGCCGCCGCTGAACTCGCCCGCCACCAGGAAGAGCGTTGCGTCTACTTCGCGTCCGCGGACCACCAACGCGCCGCTCGTTCCGGCGCGTTGGATCAGGCCGAGGACCTCGGCGAGAGAGAACAGGTCGAAAGTGCCCGACAACAACGCAAGGACCTCCAACGGTCAGCCTTGAAGTTGTCGGCGGTTTTCCGGGGGCGATTGAGCGGAATCCGAGCGGATCGGCCCGCGGCCAATCAGCCCGCGGCCTCGAACATCGCGGCGAGCGGGGCCGGGACGCCGGTCCACTGCTCGAAGGACAGCGCCGCCTGATGGACCAACATCCCGAGGCCACCGACGGGATGCGCGCCGACTCTGCGCGCCTCGGCGAGCAACGCGGTCTCGACCGGGTGGTACACGAGGTCCACGATCCACTGCTCGGATCGGGGTTGCACCGCCATCGCGGTGTCCGTGCCCATCCCGATGGGCGTGGCATTCACCACCACCTCGGCGTCCGACGATTTCTCCGGCCATGGTGCCACCTCGACGCCCGGAACCCGGTCCGCGAGTTCCGCAGCCGCGCGGTGGCGCCGGGCGGCGACGCGCACCTGGGCTCGGCGCGCAACGAGCGCGGCGGCCACGGCACGGGCGGCGCCACCGGCACCCAGGACGAGCACGGAGCGTCCAGCGACATCGAGTCCGGCATCCGCCACGGACCGAACAAACCCTTCGCCGTCGGTGGAGTCACCTCGGGTCGACCCGTCAGCGTTCACAACCACGGTGTTGACCGAACCCAGAGCCGCGGCGGTCTCCGTGAGGTTGTCACAGGCTCGAGCGGCGTCGGCCTTGTGGGGCATCGTCACGTTGATGCCGCCGATACCGAGCACCGGCAGCGCGCGCACGGCATCGAAGCCACGCCCCCGCTCGACCTCCAGCGCCACGTAGACCCAGTCGAGCCCGGCGGCGACAAAGGCCGCGTTGTGAATCCGCGGCGAGCGCGAGTGGCGAACGGGTGACCCGATCACGGCCGCGACGCTCGTGGTACCGGAGATCACTTCAAGATCCCGCGCCGGCGCGCGTCGGCGATATTGCGCTGATGCTCCGTGTAGGTCACGGCGAAAGCGTGCTTCCCGCTCGCGTCGGTGAGGACGTAGTACTTGAACGCCACGTTCGCCGGATGGAGCGCAGCTCGAAGCGTTGGCTCGGTCAGCGTTGCGATCGGCGTCGGTGGGAGCCCCGCGACCCGGTAGGTGTTGTACGGCGACGCGCGCTGGAAGTCGGCGTTGGTGAGTGGACCGGTCCCACCGCCACGCGCGTAGATCACGCTGGCGTCGATCTGAAGGGGCATCTTGTCCCGGATGCGGTTCGCGACGACCGCCGCGATCAGGGGACGATCTTCGTCGACCCCAGCTTCGCGTTGGATCAGCGAGGCGACGACGACCGTCTGGTACGGATCGGCTGCCTGCGCGAGCCCGACTGCGTCGGCGTGACGGTCGAACGCGTCCACGATCGTGCGCAGGATCGTCGTCTCGGTATCAGTGCCGGCTACGAAATAGGTGTCCGGCCAGGTGAGCCCCTCCAGCGACGTGACCGTCGCCGGTTGGAACTTCGAGCGGACCGTTCCACTCGCCGCGACACTACGGAACCGGTCCGCGCTTCGTCCGGGGAGTCGTCCCACGCGGGTCGCGATCTCCTCGAACGTGAGGCCCGGAGGCAGCGCCAACTTGGCGTACTGGTGTCCCGGCCCCCGCTCCAGCGCGTCGATCGCGGCCCGTGCTCCGAGGTCGCGTCGGAGCCGGTAGTCGCCGGCCTGCACCTTGGGGGTACCGGAGAGCTGGGCGTACACCCGAAAGGCGAAGGCCGAACCGACGACGCCGCGCGCTTCGAGACGATCGGCAATCTGCGCAACGCCGGAGCCGGGAGGAATGGAGACTCGCACGGCCGCGCCCGGCGAACCCGGCGGATCGACCTGGTACCAGAACCAACCCAACGCGACGAGAAACGGCAAGGCGAGCAACAACAACACGATCAGCAATCGCCCGTGCCGGCGCGGTCGGCGGCGCTGCGCCCGAGTCGACCGGCGGTCCGAACCCAACACACCGATGCTCTCGGTCGGCTCACTCATCAGCGTTGATCTCTGGGCGCGCGACTCGGGCGCGCCTCAAGATAGGACTGGAGAATTACGGCCGCCGCCACTTTGTCGACGGTCTGTTTGCGAGCCTTTCGCCGAACACCGGCATCGATGAGTGATCGCTGGGCGATGACTGTCGTCATGCGCTCGTCGACGAGTTCGAACTGCAACGTCGGCGCCAACACACGGAGCGCTTCGACTTCGGCCCGCGCCGCTTTCGCCGCCGGACCCATACGGCCGGACATCTCCCGTGGGAGCCCAATCACGACGATCGACGCCTCGGACTCGTTCGCTGCCTCGACGATCGCGACCCGATCTCGGTGGCTATCGCCACTTCGCTGGATGGTGCCGAGTGGCGACGCGATGATGCCGCTCGGGTCCGAGACCGCGAGTCCTATGCGGCGGGCGCCGAGATCGACTCCCAGAATGCGGCCCACGGGATTCACCCTACGGCGTCGGCCACCAGGTCCCGGGCCACCGACAGCGCCTCGTCGACGGCGTTCACATTGGGTCCCCCGCCGACCACGAGCTCGGCGTTCTTCGCCGTTCCCCCACCGAGCAGCTTGGCCACCGGCGCCGCCAACTCCGCGGCCGAGACGCCGCCGGCAACGCGGTCCTTCCCGACCGCCACCACCACACCGGCTTTTCCTGCGTTCACGCCGACGACCACGACGATGCCGTCCGCACCCAACCCGTCGCGTACCGCGACTGCGACCTGGCGGAGATCCTCGGGGCCGAGGCCATCGTGGCGCGCAACGACCGTGGTCCCCGATGCGCCATCGACCAAACCGCTCGCGATAGCCGCCGACTCCCGGCGCCGTACGGCGGCGAGTTCGTCGTTCGCGGTCTTCACCTGCGCCAGCAGCTTCTCCACTCTGGCACTGATCTCGCCGGGCGCAACGTTCAACTGCGTTGCGACGTCTCGCAGCTGTTGTTCCTCGGTCGCAACTCGGTCCAGCGCCACCGCGCCGGTCACCGCTTCGATCCGCCGGAGGTTGGACCCGATGGAGCCTTCGCTCATGATCTTCACGGGACCGATGAACCCGAGCGCGTGCACGTGCGTTCCACCACAGAGCTCGGTGGAGACCGGGCCGGCTTCGAGCACTCGAACGATGTCGCCGTACTTGTCGCCGAAAAATGCAATAGCACCCACGCTCTCGGCGTGGGCTTTCGTGGTCTCGTAGTGACGGACGGGCGCGTCCGAGATGACCTCACGATTCGCGATGGCCTCGATCCGCACCAGATCCTCCGGCGCGACGGCCTCGTGATGGGAGAAGTCAAAACGGAGTCGCTGGTCGTCGACGTGCGAACCCGCCTGCTTCACGTGCGGACCGAGCACCTCACGAAGCGCAGCGTGCAACAGGTGTGTCGCGGTGTGGTTCCGACGGATGGCATCTCGGCGGTCACCGTCGATGGCGAGGGTCACGACGTCGCCTTCGACGAGTTCACCGGCAGTGACCCGAAGCCGCTGGAGCACCAGTCGAGCCGGGATCGCGTACTGCGTATCCGTGATCTCGGCCGCACTTCCCGACGCGACAGTGAGCACGCCGATATCGCCGACCTGGCCGCCCGATTCAGCATAGAACGGCGTGCGGTCCACGATCAGGTCGACGGTGCCGCTGGTTGCGTCGGCGAGCCCGATGCGCTCACCGCCGGCGATGATGGCGAGGACGCGCGCCCCTTCGGTCGTGTACTCCTCGCGGCCCGTGAAGTCCGTGTTGCCGTGTTCGTCGAGGAGTTCGCGATAGAGCTCAACCGGCGCGGCGGCGGCGCCACCCGCCGCCTTGTGCGCCTCACGCGCCCTATCGCGTTGCTCCTGCATCTGGGTGTTGAACCCGTCGACGTCCACGTCACGACCGGCCTCCGCCGCGATCTCACGCGTCAGATCCACCGGGAAGCCAAGCGTGTCGTGCAAGAAGAAGGCGCGCTCGCCCGTCACGTCACCCGCGGCGAGGAGATCGGCGAGCATGTCCTCACCGCGCTGCAGCGTGCGCAGGAATCGCGCTTCTTCGCGCTGCACGATGGTACGGACCAGGTCATGGTGCGTGTCGAGTTCCGGGTACGCACTGCGCATGGTCTCGACGGTGGCGTCCACGAGTGTCGGGGTGACGAGCTGGCGCGCGCCGAGTCGGTACGCGTGGCGGACCGCGCGACGGATGATGCGCCGCAGGACGTACCCGCGCGTTTCGTTGCTCGGCACCACGCCGTCCGCAACGAGGAAGGTCATGGTGCGCGCGTGTTCCGCGAGGATGCGCAGCGAGACGTCGTTCTCGTTCCCCGGGAAGGTTCCGTACTTGGTACCGGTGACGGATTCCGCCGCCGCGATCAACGGCGCGAAGACGTCGATGTCCCAGATCGATGCCGCGCCCTGCAACACCGCGAGGTTGCGTTCGAGCCCGGCCCCGGTGTCGACGCTCGGCGCCGGGAGTGGCACGAGGGTGCCGTCGGCCTGCGCGTCGTACTGCATGAACACGAGGTTCCAAATCTCCACGAAACGGTCCTCGGCCCCGTGAGCCGGCCCACCGTCGGCGCCGAACTCGGGACCGAGATCCCAGAAGATCTCCGAACTCGGGCCGCACGGACCGGTGTCGCCCATGCGCCAGAAGTTGTCGTCACCGAGGCGTTGGATTCGTTCCATTGGAACGCCGACGGTCTCGTGCCAAATCTTCTCGGCTTCGTCGTCGCTGACGTGCACGGTCACCCACAGGCGGTCCGGATCGAGACCGAGCACCTCGGTGTAGAACTCCCACGCGAACGGGATTGCCTCGGCCTTGAAGTAGTCGCCGAAGCTGAAGTTCCCCAGCATCTCGAAGAAACTGAAGTGCCGGTTCGTCCGGCCGATGTCGTCGAGGTCGTTGTGCTTGCCGCCCGCTCGTACACACTTTTGACTCGACGTTGCGCGCGGGTACGGAGGCGGCTCCTGACCGTTGAAGTACGGGACGAACGGCAACATGCCGGCGATGGTGAAGAGGACGCTCTTGTCGTGCGGGATCAGGCTTGCGCTTGGCACCACGGTGTGACCGCGCGCCGCGAAATAGTCGAGAAAGGCGCGTCGAAGCTCATCAGCCGTCTTGGGAACCATGGCCGGGGAGATTAGTGAACTGGACCTCGCTGTAGGCCGTTCAAAGCCCGAAACCGAAGGTGAGGGACGCAAGGCACGCGGCCTCGACAGTCCGCGCTCCCGAACCGGGGCCCGAGCGGCCTGCGCCGCAGTCGCAAGAGCGGAAAGGTCGTCCTCAGTCCAGGCCAGCGCGGAGTTCCACCTCGCGGCGGCGCATGGCGGCGCGACCCTCGACGGCCGCGGCCTTGACCGTGTCCACGGTTCCCCCGACTCGATCGCTCAGGCCCTCCGGTGTGTAGCGCCGGGCCGCGTCTTTCACCTTCTTGGTCGCGTACCAAGACGACCCGAACCCGGCGCCGTACCCGACCGTCATCCAGAAGATGCGCTTGGGGATCAAGGTGTCGCCCTCCGTTCGCCCGAGCGCATGCGTTGGACCGCAGTTTTCGTGCCGGTTCCGATCGCCAACACTTTCACCACCGGGTTCGTGACCGTCTTGGTCACGAGTCGAGATGCGCCGTCGATCCGGCCGCCAACCCCTTCGGCCGCGGTGAGGAGCGCGTCCACGCGGTCGACCTCGTGTTCGGCGTCTCGCAATGAATCGCGCATCGCATCGGTGATGGCAAGGGTCTCGGCCTGCAAGCGCTCGACCGTCACCCGCAGCCGGCGCACCGTCGTCACCAAAGACAGCAACGCGAACAACACGCCGCCGAGCAGGACCGCGAGCAACACTGCTCCCGTCGCCGCCAGCCACTCAGCTGCCTTCACTGGTCCGCTCCTCTTTCATCCGCTCGCGCACCCTTCGGGCGCCGATCGACATCGTCACCGTTTCCACTCGGGTGCCAATAGGTGCGACCTGTCACCTCGGCCGGCCGATACTCCTGCGGCGCCCATCCGCCGGGCTGGTCGTGAGGATAGACGTAGCCCTTTCCGTGCCCCAAAGCGCCGGCGCTGCGGTAGCTCGCGTCCCGGAGGTGCATCGGCACATCGCCAGCCGGACGATTCCGGACGTCGTCCAGTGCGGCCATCAGCGCCGCCTTGGCGCCATTCGATTTCGGCGCGTTCGCGAGATAGATCACTGCGTGCGACAGGTTGTGCATCGCCTCTGGTAGCCCCACGTATTCCACCGCGTGCGCGGCGGCCGTGGCGATCGGGAGCGCATGCGGATCAGCCAACCCCACATCCTCGGACGCGAGGATCACCAACCGTCGGGCGATGAAGCGGGCATCTTCGCCCGCCTCCAACATGCGCGCGAGCCAGTACAGCCCGGCGTCCACATCGGAGCCACGGATGCTCTTGATGAACGCCGAGACGATGTCGTAGTGCTCGTCGTCGCCGTAGCGGAGCGCGCGCATCGCCAAGGCGGTTTCCATGTGTTCGATCGTGATCGCGGGAACGCCGGCCTCGGAAGCGAGTGCGGCGGCGACGTCGAGGCTCGTCAATGTGTGGCGCGCGTCGCCTTCGGCTCGGTCCACGAGATGGTCGAGCGCGTCTTGGTCGATCTCGAGGTGGGCCTCGCCGAGCCCGCGGTCCTCGTCGCCCAGTGCCCGCATCACGAGCGTGCGCAGATGTTCTTCGCCGACCGCCGACAGACGGAACAAGGTGGAGCGGCTCAGGAGCGGCGCGGTCAAGGAGAAGTACGGGTTCTCGGTGGTCGCTCCGACGAGGACGATCAGCCCTTCCTCCACGTGCGGGAGGAGCGCGTCCTGCTGGGTCTTGTTGAACCGGTGGATCTCGTCGAGGAACAGGATCGTGCCCTGCCCGCGTTCGCCGAGTCGTTGCCGGGCTCGCTCCGCAACTTCGCGCACATCCTTCACGCCGGCGCTGACGGCCGAGAGCGGTTCGAAAGCCTTGTTGGTCGCGCCGGCGATGAGTCGGGCGATCGTGGTCTTGCCCGTTCCCGGCGGCCCCCACAACACCACCGACGTCAACCGGTCCGACTCGATGAGCAGCCGCAAGGGACGGCCGGCCCCCAACAGTTCGTCTTGCCCCACGACCTCGTCGAGCGAGCGCGGGCGGAGCCGGGCCGCGAGCGGCGCACGCGAGGTGAGGCGCGCCTCAGCGGCGGCTCCAAAGAGATCGGTCACGGCGCCACGCTAGCGAGACATCAATCGCACGGGCCGATGGGTGGCGGCTCAGTTCGCGATCAGGTAAGAGGCGAGGCCGATCGCCCATGCGGTAATGCCGACCGTGAAGATCCATCCCATGATCTGGCAACAGACGAGATCGAACTTGAGCGGTGGCTTGTTCGACCAGATCCAGAACCGGCGGTACATCTGCGCGGGGCGACGGATCAACAAGATCCCG
>JANYJV010000118.1 GCA_025361725.1 Acidimicrobiia bacterium
TTGAGACCCGACCGCGGCTTGACCGCTCGGCCGCAGGCTCTTGAGTTACCCGAGCCGTAGCGAGGAACGAGTGGAGGCGAGCAGCCCGGGAGGCGTCCCGGATCGGTCAGCGTTGAGCCTCACACTCCTGCCTCACCGTGAAGCCGTACGGGCAGAAATGATGGCGAGCGTACGAGCCATCAATCAGAGGTGGCGATTTCGAGGCGGTCGCGACCGAGGGCACGTGCGGTCTCGAGCGCGGCGCCGGCACGGTCGATCAGTTCGGTGGCGCCCAGTGCATGCGTTGGGTAGCAAGCGATACCGGCGGACACGGTGATGGAGTCGACGCCGCTCTCGTGATGGAGCGTGCCCCGAATCCGCTCGGCGGCCCAGACTGCACCGGCCTCGGCCGTGTCTTCGAGGATTGCAGCCGCCATGGTGGCGCCGACCCGGCAAGCTGCGTCGGACTCTCGAAGGGTCTTGATCATCGTGTTGCCGAGCGCACCGAGAGCGCGATCACAGGCCGCGGCATCGTTGCGATCGAGTCCGTCGATGTCGAAGATGACGATGGCAATTGGTTGTAGGTGCCGGCGCGCCGCCGCAACGCGTTGCTGCACCAGCACGCTGAAAAACTGTTGGTCGAGCAATCCGGACGCGCTGTCCATCGCAGTCTCCATGTCCATCGAAGGGGCGAGAGCTAAAGATTGATCAGGTGTGGCGGTGCCGCCGAAGATGGCCGTCAGCGAATCCAGTTCCCGTCGGTATCGGTCTCGCTCGTCAGCGACCAATGTTGCTGCATGGGAGTCACGATGCGTGCGCGCGCCGATCGCCGCTCCGAACACCGCTGCCGTGAAGCCGCTGAGTCCGGCGACGACGCCGAACTGGGTGAGGTCGAGCGCGTTGCCGAGGACGCCCAACGTCAGCGAGACGAATCCGGCCGCGAGGGAGCCGACGAGATACCGATCTTTCACACCTGGTGCATCGGCGCGTGGGCGCCGCTAGTGGAGGGCTTTTGTCCGCTCGCGCCGATAGTCAGCCGCGAGTTCGGCGACGTCACTCATGATGGCGGCCAACTCGTAGTTCTTGGGCGTGTAGACCCGGGCGATTCCGGCCGCTTCGAGGCTTCGGGCATCGGCGGGAGGAATGATCCCGCCCACGACCACCGGGGCCTGGACGTCGGCCTCCCGGAGAAGCCGCAGCGTCTTGGGCACCAGTTCGAGATGGGAGCCAGAGAGGATCGACAACCCGACCACATCCACGTCCTCATCGCGTGCGGCGGCGGCGATCTGCTCGGGCGTCAACCGAATGCCTTGGTAGACGACCTCCATGCCGGCGTCGCGTGCGGCGACGGCGATCTGTTCGGCGCCGTTGGAATGGCCGTCGAGTCCGGGTTTTCCCACGAGCATCCGGAGCGGGCCGCCGAGTTCTTCGGACAGCGCCTGGACTCGGTGACGGACCGCGAGCATCCCTTCGCCGACGGAGGCGGCAACGCCCGACACGCCGGTTGGCGCCCGGTACTCACCGAAGACCTCGCGCAATGCACCGGCCCATTCGCCGACGGTGCCACCGGCGCGAGCAAGCGCGATGGTTGCCTCCATGAGGTTCTCGTCCGTTGCGGCGACCGCGCGCACGTGATCGAGAGCATGAGTCACGGCCGCATCATCACGAGCGGACCGCCACTGGACGAGCGATGCGATCTGCTCGCGTTCGGCTTCCGGATCGAGTTGGAGGATGTGGCTCGCGTCCTCGCCGGTGAGCGGAGACACTTCGGTCTCGGTGAAGCAGTTCACGCCAACGACCTTGCGAGTTCCGGCTTCGATCGCCCGGACCCGCTCGGCGTTGGATTGCACCAGGCGCGCCTTCACATCGTCGATCATGGCGAACGCGCCGCCGCCGGCGAGCACCCAGTTGAGCTCGTCCGTGGCGTCGGCGACCAACTCCGCGACCTTGCGTTCGACGACCTTCGATCCTTCGAAGAGGTCTTCGTATTCGAGGAGGTCGGACTCGTACGCGAGCACCTGCTGCATCCGCAACGACCACTGCTGGTCCCACGGCCGCGGCAATCCCAAAGCTTCGTTCCAGCACGGCAGCTGAATCGCCCGCGCACGTGCGTCACGCGAGAGCGTGACCCCCAGCATCTCGAGCACAATGCGTTGCACGTTGTTTTCGGGCTGGGCTTCGGTGAGGCCGAGGGAGTTGACCTGTACGCCGTACCGGAAGCGGCGCAACTTCTCGTCGGTGACGCCGTACCGCTCGAGGCAGATGCGGTCCCACATCTGGGTGAACGCGCGCATCTTGCACATCTCTTCGACGAAGCGAGTCGTGACGTCGATGAAGAACGAGATGCGGCCGACGACCTCCGGAAACTCCTCCGCGCTGACCTGGCCGGAATCGCGCACGGCGTCGAGCACGCCGATCGCAGTGGCCAAGCCGTACGCCAGTTCCTGCACGGAGGTCGCGCCCGCCTCTTGCAGGTGATACGGGCAGACGTTGATCGGGTTCCACTTCGGGATCTCGCGCACGGTGTAGGTGATGAGGTCGACGGTGAGTCGCCGGCTCGGCTCGGGCCCGAAGATGAACGTGCCGCGGGAGAGGTATTCCTTCACGATGTCGTTCTGACTAGTTCCCGAGAGTTGGTCTCGTGGCACCTCCTGTTCGTCCGCGAGCGCCACGTACATCGCGATCAACCACATGGCCGTGGCGTTGATGGTCATCGAGGTGTTCATCTCGCCGAGTGGGATGCCGTCGAAGAGCGTGCGCATCTCACCGAGATGGGGAACCGGTACCCCGACCTTGCCGACCTCGCCGTGCGCGAGTACGTGATCGGGGTCGTACCCGGTCTGGGTCGGGAGGTCGAACGCGACCGAGAGTCCGGTCTGACCCTTCGCCAGGTTGGATCGGTACAACTCGTTCGACGCACGCGCCGACGAGTGTCCCGAATACGTCCGGATCATCCACGGGCGATCTGTCATTGCGTCCTACTTGCGGTAGTCGAAGAAGCCGATCTTGGACTTGCGGCCGTAGCGCTCGGCGCTGACCATGCGGCGAAGGAGCGGGGCCGGCGCGTAGTTCGGGTCCTTGAACTCTTCGTACAGCGCTTCGAGGATGGCGAGGCTCGTGTCGAGGCCGACGAGGTCGAGGAGCGCCAACGGTCCCATCGGGAAGTTGCAGCCACCCTGCATGGCGGAGTCGATGTCTTCCTTCGTGGCGACACCGGCGTCGAACAGCTTCACCGCGTTGTTCAAGTACGGGAACAGCAGCGCGTTGACGATGAAGCCAGCCTGGTCCTTGACCTCCACCGGGTTCTTGCCACAGGCCTCGGCGAAGGCGCGAACCGTCTCCATGGTTTCGTCGCTGGTGGTGAGACATCGAACGAGTTCAACCAGCGGCATCATCGGCGCCGGGTTGAAGAAGTGGACGCCGCACACGCGCTCGGGTCGACCGGTTTCCATCGCCATTTCGATCACCGGCAGCGTCGACGTGTTCGTCGCGAGAATCGCGCCGTCCTTCACGATGCGGTCGAGCTCACTAAACAGGTGCTTCTTGGTGGGGAGGTCCTCGACGATCGACTCGATGACGAGATCGCAGTCACTCAGTGCGCCGAGGTCGGTGATCGCACTGACCCGGCCGAGCACGGCGGTGCGCTCGCCGTCTTCGAGCTTGCCCCGCTCTACCTGCTTCGCCAGCGATTTCTCGAGACCGGCGAGCATCGCATCGGCTGTCGTCTGCGACCGGCTGCGGAGCACCACTTCGGATCCGGCTTTGGAAGCGACCTCGGCGATACCGCTGCCCATGATCCCTGATCCGACGATTCCGACGCGCTTGGTCATCTGAGTGCAACTCCCCATGAGAAAGCGGCGAGGCTAGTAACCCACCCGTCCATTTCGCCAAGAGAGGGTGGCGTTAGTGTCGCCCGGATGCCGAACCGATCAAATCCCAAAGGCACGCTTGCGCTCATCGGCGGCGGTGAATGGGGCGAGCACCACCAGACGTTGGACCGGCGCCTGCTCGAGATCAGTGGCAGCAAACGCGTGGTGGTGATCCCGGCCGCTGCGTCCTACGAACACCCCGAAGCAGTGGCAGAGACCGCAGATGCCCACTTCTCGCGCCTCGGCGTCACTACCACGACGCTCCCGGTCCTCAATCGTCGCGATGCCCAAGATCCCCCCAACGCCGAGGCGGTCGAGGGTGCAAAGTTCATCTACATCACCGACGGCTCGCCGATGCATCTGCGATCGGTGCTGAAGGGATCAGCCCTCTACGAAGCCTTGCTCGCGGCGTACCGCGGCGGAGCGGTTGTCGCGGCCTCCGGTGCGGGGGCGACCGTCTTGTGCGACCCGATGGTGGATCCTCGCGGTGGCGCGTACACCGTCGGTCTGGGATTCGTGGAGAACCTGGCGGTGTTCCCGGACCACGCGGCCGCGCCCAGCCATCTCCTCCAGCGCTCGATCGAACTGAAGCCGGCAGAAGCGGTACTCGTCGGTGTCGACACTGAGACCGCGCTCGTGCGTGAACCCGGAGCCAAGTGGTCCGTGGCCGGTGCCGGTCACGTCACGATCTATGCCGGTGGATCGCCCACGACCCACGGTGCCGGAGCCACCGACATCACCCTCCCGTAGCGACCGCCGACGAGCCTCGCGTCGGCTGGCGCGAAGCCGCTGCGTTAGGGCTTCGACGAGGTCGTGGTTGATGGCGCCGCGGTGGTCGTGGTGCTCGGCACGGCCGTCGTGGTACTCGCCGCCGGTGCGGAGCTCGAGGGGCTGACCGCCGGAGCGGTCGTCGCCAACGTGGTCGAACTCACCGGTGCGGCGGTGGGCGTGGTGGAGGCGATCGGCTGGTTGGTGACCGAGATGCGGATGCGCTTGATGGTGACCTTGGCCACCGGCGATTCGGTGCCGGGCTTCACCGCCAGCTTCTCGATCTTCTGCGCAACATCGAGTCCCGAGGTCACGGTCCCGAAGCGTGCGTAGTCGTTCGGCAGCGTGGCGCCCTTGGAGCCGGTGACGACGAAGAACTGGGAGTCAAAGGTCCCGGCCGGGTCACTGCCGGTCTTGGCCGCGGCCAGGCTCCCGACGGGATAGTGGTCGGTCGGGACTTCGCCGACGACCGAATGCCCCTCGCCGCCTTGCTGGTCACACTTCGGCGACCCACCCTGAATGACGAAGTCCGGTGAGAGTCGGTCGAAGCAGAGGCCGTCGTAGTAGTGCTTGTCGGCCAGTTCGACGAAGCGTTTCGTTGCCTTGGGCGCCTGCTTGGCGTCGAGGGCGGCGACGATGGTGCCTTCGCTCGTCTCGATCGTGGCCGTGTAGCTCTTGTTCTTGTCGAAGGCCTTGGTGGACTTCTTGTTGTCACCGCTCACGGCGCTGACGATGATCGCGATGATGACGACTGGCACCAGCAGGAACAGCACGCTGCGCGCTGTCTTCATCCGCCGATCCCGCTTCATCATCCGCTCGCGCTCGATGCGTGCGCGCTCGCGGTTTTCCTTCTGACGTTCTCGCTTGGTGGTCTTGGACACGGCGGCGGAGTCTAGGAGGTGTCGGTCAGGTGGTCGCGACGGGCGCGACGTACGCCCGGCAAGGCTGGGAACGAATCGACGGGCACGGCGCTGCGTCGGTTCCGAGGTCCGGACCAGACACCACCGGGAGCACGAGCCGCGACGGATGGGCCCGGTCGTGGGCGATCTGGTTCTTCACCGTTCCGCCGGTCGGGTCCGCCGCGAAGGCCCACTCGGGGCGGTCGCCGCCGGGCGCTTGAATGGTCAGGCGGATGCGGCTTCCGGCGCGGAACTGATGGGCGAACGGGAAGATCGCAACCCGCGCCGGCACCAGCGTTCCGACGGGCAGTGGTGCCATGTCTTGCACTTCGTCCGAGTGGAAGGGGTTGAGCGCCGTCGACCGGGCGTCGTTGAGCTTGCGGTGGCTCAGCTTGAGCCAACCGTTCTGCACGTACCGCTCCTGACCGTTCGGCAGGATCTCCGAGAGCGTGACTTGCACGTCGCTGTCAGTGGCGGTCGAGGAAACCCAGAGGTCCACGCTTCCCGTCCCGGCCATTGAAACGGTGCGCTTCAACGGGTTGGTTGCATACGAGAGGGACGCACCGTCGACAACCGGCTGCCAGTTATACGTGGGTGTGGCCGACCAGATGTTGCCGCCGTTGAAGCTCTTGCGCGGCCGCAGGGACGGGTCGGGCCGGTAGGAGTCCGAGACTTCACCGTTCTCGGCATTGCGAGAGGTGAGCCGACCGTGAGAGCGCAGACTCCACGTCTGGGCCTTGGTCCCCGGAACCGGCCAGGCTGCAAACCGAGACTCACTGCGTGGCATCAGGGCACCCGGCGCCAGCCCCGGCGCGTTTCCGGTTTCCCAGAGAATTTGGATTCTCGGTTCGGCTTCGTACGCCGCCCGCGCTTGGTCGTAGGTCTTTCCCGGGAATCGGTCGGCGGGAACCGTCAGCCCGCTGATTCCGGTGATCGTGCTCCACAGCACCGGGGCGAATCCCCGCATCGCAGCCGAGACTGCGGGCGCGCGATGTCCGACGTAGAGATCGAGGAACTCACTGGTGGCAAGGAGCGCGGTGGGATCGAGCGACTCGGTGTGGGTACCGTTTTGACCGAGGGCACGGACGTAGGTGTGCGAATCGAAACGGCTCAGCATGTTGGCCCAGTGGCCACCGGTCTGCTCGTCCTGCCACGCGCCGACGACGAGGACCTTGGCGGTGATGTCCTTCACGAACTCGGCCGGAGCCAATGAGTCACTGCCGTGCGGGAAGTCGTAGGTGAACTGTGGATCGAGCTGCGGCGAAGGGTTCGGGTGGTTGTACGTCTGGGCCAACAGGTCGACGTTCTGGCCGCGCAGCAGCATGTTGTCTGCGCACGTGGTGTCGCCCTGGTTGATGCGGTTGACCACCCAACCCGGCGCGTGGTCGTTCGGCCACTTGTTCTGCTCGACGCGCTCGGTCGCCCAGTTGAGCGCGAAGCCGTTGTTGAAGATCCCACCCGGGTAGAGCGTGCCGCGCCACGTGTCGTCGATGACCGAGACCGGCGTGATCGCGTCGAGGTGAGGCGGGCGGGACCGTGCGACGAAGAGTTGGCTGATGCCGGCGTAGGAGATGCCGACCATGCCGACGTGACCGTTGGACCACGGCTGCGCTGCGATCGTCTCGATGGCGTCGTAGCCGTCGAGTGACTGGAGGTTCTCGAAGAAGTTGAAGGCGCCGCCCGAGCAGCCGGAGCCTCGGATGCTGACGCCGACCCACGCGTACCCGCTCGGCGGCATGAGCAACTTGTATTGGGGTTGCCCGGTGGCGGGGTTCGACGGGTCGTAGCCCGAGTACTCCATCACGGTTGGGTACGGGCCGTTCTCGGGCGGGCCGGGGAGCACGACCTGCACCGACAAGGTGACGCCGTCGCGAGTGGTGAGGTAGCTGTACCCGCTGTTGTTGCCGAGGTTGGCGACGTCGAGACGCTGGTTTGCGTAGAGCGACTGTGGTGGCGTGGCGTTCGCGTCGAGGACCGTGATCGAATCGCGCACGATCGAGGTGGTGTTGCCGACGATCCACACCAAGTAACCGGATCCGCTGGCGACGTTGTGGAAGTTGTAGCTGCCGAGCTGGTCGACCACGCCAACTTGCTCGATGAGCGAGTTGCGGATCAGCAGGGCGAAGATCCCGGGCGGCGCATGGAGCACGGCGACTTGGTGGACGCTGCCCCGGACGACGGGACCGGACTCGGCCACCTGGGCCGTGACGCGTTGTGCCTCACGACTGGATGCGACCGACGCAGTCTCGGAGGGTGTGGCGGCGCTGGGGATCGAAGTGCCGGCGGCAGGAGCAAGCGCGGCGCTTGCGTTCACGCCGAGCGCAGGAAGTGAAAGGGCAGCGACCACGGCGATCGCAAGCCAACGAGCAGAACGCACAGATGCCTCCCAGGCAACGGGTGAAGCGGTCATTGTGACAGAAATCCGACCACTGTATTTCCGCTCTTGCGACTGCGTCGCAGGCCGCTCGGGCCCCGGCTCGGGTTGCGGACTCTTGAACCCGCGGGGTGCCATCCCTCGCCTTCGGCGACGGCCGGATGACCCAGGAAGAGTGGGAGAAGCCGTTGATAGGGCAGGTACCCTCGGCGGGTGGGCCTGATCGTGCAGAAATACGGCGGCACTTCGGTGGCCGACCCGGACCGCATTCGGGCGGTGGCCGACCACGTGGTCCGGACGCATCGGGCCGGCAAGCAGGTGGTGGTCGTCGTCTCGGCGATGGGGAAGTCGACCGACGATTTCGTTCGCCTGGCCCATGACGTGTCGAGCGATCCCCACGGACGCGAGATGGACATGCTCCTGACCGCCGGAGAGCGCATTTCGATGGCGCTGCTGTGTATGGCGATCATCGATTTGGGCTTGCACGCGGTGAGCTTCACGGGCTCGCAGGCGGGCATCGTCACCGACACCGTGCACGGCAAGGCGAAGATCCTCGAGGTCAAGGGCGACCGGATTCGCGAGACACTCGCGAACGGCGCGGTCGCCGTCGTCGCCGGGTTCCAGGGCATCTCCACCGACCGGGACATCACCACCCTCGGGCGGGGTGGCTCGGACACCACCGCCGTCGCGCTCGCCGCGTCGCTCGGTGCAGAAGTGTGCGAGATCTACACCGATGTCTCTGGGGTGTTCACCGCGGACCCGCGCGTGGTTCCCGAAGCGCGCAAGTTGGCGAAGGTCTCGTTCGAAGAAATGTTGGAGATGGCGGCGACGGGCGGCAAGGTGCTCGCGCTGCGGTCGGTGGAGTTCGCGCGCAACTACGGCGTTCCCGTACACGTGCGTTCGTCGTTTACTTGGGAACCGGGCACGTGGGTGGTCGAGGAGGACCTCAGTATGGAACAGGCGATCATCTCGGGTGTCACGCATGATGCGTCGGAAGCGAAGGTCACGATCGCACAGGTTGCGGACCGGCCGGGTGTCGCAGCATCGCTCTTCCGCGCGTTGGCGGACGCCGCGGTCAACGTCGACATGATCGTGCAGAACGTGTCCACGGCCGGACACACCGACATCTCATTCACGGTGCCGAAGGACGATCTTCACCGCGCGATTGCGGTGATGGAGAAGATCTCGGGCGATCTCGAAGCCACGGGCATCACCCACGACTCGAACGTTGCGCGTGTGAGCGTCGTCGGAGCAGGAATGCGCACGAACCCGGGTGTCGCCGCCAAGATGTTCGAGGTCCTCGCGCGTCAAGGCGTCAACATCGAGATGATCAGTACGTCGTCGATTCGGATCTCGTGCGTGGTCCCACTTCCCGACGTCGAGCGGGCCGTCATCGCCCTGCACTCGGCGTTCGATCTGCAAATCGCTTGAATTCCAGCTGGGCCTGGTCGATACCCTTTCTCGACGGTGCCCGGGCAAGAAGGATTGAGTCGTGACGGTAGATGTCGGGGTGATCGGGGCCACGGGACTCGTCGGCCAGGAAATGCTGCGGATACTCGAGCAGCGTTCCTTTCCGGTGGGGACGCTCCGTGCCTACGCGTCGGCGCGTTCGGAGGGTCGAGCGCTCGCATTCCGTGATGGTGAAGTCATCTGCGAGGTGTTGCGGGATGGCTGCTTCGACGGCGTGGACATCGTCATCGTTGATGTCGACGACCCACTCGCGCTCGTGTGGGCTCCCGTCGCAGCCGCGGCAGGTGCACGCGTCGTGGACAACTCCGCGGCCTTCCGCATGGAAGCCGACGTTCCGCTCGTCGTCGCCGAGGTGAACCCGGAGGACCTGCACGATCTCCCGCGCGGGATTGCTTCTTGCCCGAATTGCACGACGATGGTGCTGGTGACTGCGCTGGCGCCGTTGCATCGTGCTGCGGGCATCGATCGCCTAGTGGTCTCCACCTACCAGTCGGTGTCGGGTGCCGGTGCCGCTGGGATCACGGAACTCGAGACGCAGTGGAACAAGTTTGCCGGTGACTCCGAATCGCTACGTCGAGCCGCGACCGTCGACGGGCTGATCTCGCCCGGCCGGGTCTGGTCCAAGCCGATCGCCGGCAATGTGATCCCACTCGCGGGTTCGGTGAAGGACGCGGGCTACACGAGCGAAGAGTGGAAGCTGGTCGACGAGAGCCGAAAGATCCTGCACGACGATTCGATGCGCATCACCGCCACCTGTGTGCGCGTGCCCGTGTACGTCGGCCACGCCATGACCGCGAACGTCGAGTTCCACGACTCGATGACGCGTGCTCGCGCGGTCGAACTCCTCGAGGGCGCGCCGGGGGTTCGGTTGGTCGACCACGGCGACGGCGCCCCGACCGCGCTCGAAGGCGCGGGGATCGATCCGGTGCTGGTCGGGCGATTGCGTGAGGATCCCAGTCAGCCGAACACGCTCGACCTCTGGGTCACCGGTGACAACCTGCGCAAGGGCGCCGCGCTCAACGCGGTGCAGATGGCCGAAATCCTGACGTTCGGGTGAGAAGCGGCTCGGTCTCGGTGCGGAACGTAGGAGGTCAGGCCCGTGCGGCGACGTTGCGGCAGGCGGCCACCATCGGCGCCGAGAAGGTAGAGCGGGAACAGGCGAAGTGACCGTGATCGTGGTCGACCACATGCGCGCGTCGGATCATGGTTGCGAGTTGGGTCTGGTGCTCCGGCGCAACCAGGCGGTCGTGGTTGGTCCGCAACACCGCAGTCGGCACGTCGATGTCACCGATCCACGCGCGTGAATCGAATCGACCGATGCTGCGCGCCGCCTCGGTGAGCATGCGAATGTCGTGGCGGCGCATCTCGTCAGCCGCCCATTCCAGAAAGCCGGCTGGCCGATGAGCGTTCACTCGACGCAACAGGCCCGCACCCGCCGCAGGAACCGCAGCCAACTGACCGGTCACTCGCGCGAGACCGGAGACGGCGCCGAGGTACGCGTCGGTGAGTCGGCGCGTCCCGACGTCGAACTGCGGGGCCGTCGCGCAGAACACCAGACCGGACACTTTCTCGGGGTGGCGATGCCAGAGCAGCTGCGCAACCGGTCCACCCATGGAATAGCCGGCGGCGATCACCGGTCCGGTGTCGAGCTCGTCGATGAGTGCCGCGATGTCATCAGCACAGTCGGCGAGACGCATGCCCCGCCGTGAGCGCACGCCGCGCGCGTGGCCGCGCAGATCCGGCGCGATCACCCGGAACTCTTTACTCAGAGCATCGAAGGTGCGAAACCAGTTGAGGCCGCCGCTGGCGAGGTATCCGTGGAGCAAAACCAGCGTCGGCGCGCCGGGAGGGCCGGCGACCTCGCGGACGAAGGTGGTGCCCCGGCCCGGGAGCGCAACTCGGCGACCGAGGGGAACGGCCGGGCCGAGGCGGCCGTCGGCGCGAACCACCGACTCCGGCACTCGATCACCCACGACCAAGCGGAGCACGTCCGTTGCGGTTGGTTGCATGTGAGCCTCCCCAAGCCGTCACCTGCGAACACCATGGTGACACGCTTTCGAGGACCCTCCTGCCCTTTCCGGTGCCGATCTAACCTTCGGCGATGCCAGAGACCGTGGAATTCAAGAGCAATGGTGGAACCGCATCCGGATACCTGGTGCGCCCGGAGAGCGGCCACGGCCCGGGAATCCTGGTGGTGCAGGAGTGGTGGGGACTGAACCCGGGGATCAAGGAGATGGCCGGTCGGCTCGCGGCGGGCGGGTTCACGGCTCTGGTTCCGGACCTCTTCCACGGCGAGATCGCCGCCCACGACGAGATGGACAAGGCCGCGTCGTTGATGACCACGCTGCCGCCGGATCGGGCCGCGCGAGACATGAGTGGCGCCGTCGATTTCCTCGTGCATGACGAAGGCGCGACCGGTGAGAAGGTCGGTGTGGTCGGCTTCTGTATGGGCGGGATGCTGTCGCTGATCATCGCGGCCAACCGAGGTGATGTGGTCGCCGCGGCGGTTCCCTTCTACGGTTTTCCGCAGGGAGATTCAGAACCGGACTGGTCCGGTCTGACCGCAGTCGTGCGTGGCCACATGGCCGAGAACGATGACTTCTTCCCGCCGGCGGCCGCGCAGGCGCTCGAGACGAAGTTGCGGGATCTCGGGAAGGATGTGACCTTCACCGTCTACCCCGGAACCGGTCACGCGTTCATGGGCCCGGCCGATGCATTCGGCACCCTCGACAACGATCTGGCTGCCGAAATCTGGCCCGGAGTGATCGAGTTCCTGCACAACCAGCTCGGCTGACCGCGCGAGGTTCTTGGCTCAGCCGTTGAGGCTCGGGTTGGCGCCCTCGTGGCCGGCGACACCCTTGCCGCCGGCGCGTCGAGGAACCTCAGTGATGGAGCACCTTGTCACAATCGTCCGGCGGCGATGATGCGTTCAAGGAACTCTGCAGTTCTCGCTTGCTTCGGCGCGGTGAAGATCTGATCGGGCACGCCGACCTCGACGATGACGCCGGACTCGAGGAAGCAGACACGACTAGCAACCTCGCGAGCAAAGTTCATCTCGTGAGTGGCGAGGATCATCGTCATTCCCTCAACGGCCAGTTGGCGCACGATGTTCAAGACTTCGGAGACAAGTTCGGGATCGAGTGCGCTGGTGATCTCGTCCAGCAGGAGAACTCGCGGTTGCATCGCGAGTGCCCGCACGATCGCGACTCGCTGTTGCTGGCCGCCTGAGAGCCGATCCGGATATTCATTGGCCTTCTCGCTCAGGCCGATGCGCGCGAGAAGGATCCGTGCGCGTTCTTTCGCTTCGGCCTTCGATTCCTTGAGGACCTTGATCGGTCCGAGGGTGATGTTCTGCATCACCGTCTTGTGTGGGAAGAGGTTGAAGCTCTGGAACACGATGCCGACTTCTTGGCGAAGTGCATTCACATCGACGCCGCGCCCCGAAACGAGCTCGCCGTCGAGCACGATCTCGCCACCTTGGATTGGTTCGAGCGCGTTCACGCAACGCAAAAGCGTGCTCTTCCCACACCCGGACGGTCCGATGAGGCAAATAACTTCGTGTTCCTCGATCGCGAGATCGATGCCCTTCAAGACGTGGTCGGCGCCGAAATATTTTTGTACCCCGCGGAGCTCGAGGAGGCTCACGATCCTCCCTGTGTCCGCTGCTTGTCGCGCTTGAGGAGGAAGTCGACGAAGCGTGTGAAGGGAATCGTGATCACGAGGAAGAAGAGCGCCGCACCGAAGACCGGGGAGAGGTTGAAGTACTTGTTCTTCAGCAACTGTGCGGCACCGAGTACTTCCACGTAACCGACGATGGAGGTGAGTGCGGTGTCCTTCTGGAGGGCGACCGCATCGTTCAGGAGCGGGGGAAGGATCCTCCGCACCGCTTGGGGCACGACCACGTGGCGAAGCGTTTGCCACTGCGAAAGTCCGAGGGATCGCGCGGCGGCCGCCTGACTCCAGTGGATGCTCTCGAGGCCCGCGCGGTACACCTCGGACACGTACGCGCCGTACACGAGCGTGAGAGCCAACACCGCCAGCCAGAAGATCTGGTTGTCCTTCGACATGGAGTCGAACCCGGGCACCCGAGCCAGTCCGAACCCCAGGACGACGAGGTAGATCACGATGATCGCAGGCACGCCCCGGAAGACGTCGGTGTATACGATCGCGAGAGTGCGAACGGGTGCGCAGGCGCGACCGGGGAGGAGCCGCACGACCGCAACGAGAAGCGCCCATGCAAGCACGAGCACTTGCGTCACCGCGAAGATCTTGAGGTTGAGCCAGAACGCGTGCAGCAACGCGTTGTGGCCTCTCCACATGTAGCCGAAGTCGAACATCACCGTGCGCAATGCGCCGTGATTCGCGCCCAGCAAGAACGCGATGAATGCAACGATCAACGCGGTGAGTCCGAGGCCGACGACGAACCACATCGCGTCCCGGGCATCCTCTGCTCGGACGCGGCCGGCGGAGGGAGCGCCTCCGGCCGCGAGGCGGTTGGCAGAAAGTGCTCGGGTGACGGCGAGGATGCCGTACCACGCCGCTGTCCCGCCGACGAGTCCCAGGAATATCTCGACCCCACGACACACGATGAGTTCGGCGCCGCTCAAAACCAAGCTCGCGTCGAAGTAGATGAGCAGCCACCACTCGACGGTCGCGCAGATCACGGCTGCGATCGCAAACGCGACTGCGGTCAAAAGATTGGATTGAAAGGATGGCAACGCCCGGCGCCGAGGCGCGCCGGGCGTTGCGAGGAGAACTGGTGTCGCCGGGGATTCGCCCACCGGCGTGTTCGTCACTTGATCGTGATCACCGGGATGTTGCCGGGATCCGCGGTGAGGTCTTTCGTCGCGAGTGTCTTGATCTCACCCGAATCCGTCAACTGTTTGAAGACCGCGTTGATGGCACCGACATTGGCCGATCCCTTCGGAATGATCGCTCCGTACTGGTCCGGTCCACCGGGTTGTTCGAACTGTGAGACGACTTCGAACTTGCCCTTTGAACGCGCCGCCTCGCCGAGGTTGATCGCAGTGTCGATCAAGAAGGCGTCGATTTGGCCGGCTTCCAATGCAGTGAAACCGTCGGGCAGCTGCTGGTAGACGCGTGGGCTCTTGGACGGAGCAATCTTGTTCAGCAGGTCAATCGCAGTGGTTCCCGTCTGCACGCCCCACTGAACACTCTTCGCTTCGGCAAGAGTCGAGACTTTCGTGCCCTTGCGCACGATGACGCCCTGGTTCGACTGGAAGTACGGCATCGAGAAGTCGACGACCTTGGCGCGATCACACGTGATGGAAATCTGGGAGAGCGCGAGGTCGTACTTGGTGACCTGCCCGGCGGTGATGGCGTCGAAGCCTTCATTGCGGATCACGAGGTTCTTCAGACCGAACGCCTTCTGCATGGCCTTGGCGATGTCGTACTCGTACCCCGACGTGATCTTCGTGGGGTCGTTATCGGAACCCTCGAAGAACCCGGGCCCGGGCAGGCTGGTCGCAATGGTGAGTGTGTCGGCAGTCACCGGCTTGAAGGACGAGGCCGATCCGACGGTCTTGAGGTAGGCGTCTGCCGGTCCCGCGCATTTCGTCACCGGTGGCTTCGTGGTACTCGGCTTGCTAGCACTGCTACCGCTGCTGCTGCCACAGGCGGTGAGGGCGACGGCGAGGGTGAGCGCCGCGCCGGTGAGAATGGTCGAACGAAACTTCATTGATCCCTCCGGATAGTTGAAGAGCGTGACCCTACCGTCGGCCTCGGCGATTTCCTAGGTGCTGGTTGGGAGAGTGTGTGACAAGCGGTGAGCACCAAACCGGACGAAGTCCTCAGTCCGGGAACAACAGGTCGATGAAGCGTTCGACGGTGGGCCGGGGTTCGTGGTTGGCCAGCCCGGGTTGCTCGTTCGCCTCGATCAGTACGTACTCCGCTCCGTCCACTGCGGGAACGATGAGGTCCAGCCCCGTCACCGGGATGCCGATCGCACGAGCCGCCTGCCTCGCCACCTCGGCGAGCGCCGGGTGCAGCTGCTCGGTCACGTCGTCGATCGTGCCGCCGGTGTGGACGTTGGCGGTACGCCGGACCGTCAGGCCAACGCCGCTCGGCAGCACCGCGTCGAATGCGCTTCCTTCGTCGTGCACGACGGCTTCCGTGATCGCGTCGAGCGGAACGTTCGCAGCTCCATCGGTCGCGCGGGCGCGCACGTCACTCAATTCGGTGATGATTTCGGCGACGGTGCGCGTGCCGTCTCCCACGATGCGCGGCGGTCGGCGAACCGACGCGGCCACGACCTCGCCGCCGATCACGATGATGCGCAGATCGTCGCCAGGGTGGTAGCGCTCCAAGAGGACGTCGTCACAGATCTCGCGTGCCGCGAGGACCGCGGTAGCCAGCGTCTCCTCGTCCCGTACGTCAACGCTGATCCCGACCCTGTTCGCCGCGTCGTGGCTTGACCACGAGGGCGCCGTGCTCGTCCAAGAACGCGGCGTTCGCCTGCGGAGTGGTCGCTCGTTGACTGGCCGGTACGGCCAGGCCGACGTCGGTGAAGACGCGGCGCGTCAACCATTTGTCGTCGCAGCGTCGGAACGCCACCGCACTCGTGGGTTCGGAGAGTGACTCGAGGGTGCGCACGGTGCGTTCGCCCCGCTGCAAGGTCAGCTCGCCGGTGGTTGGATCGACGATGGTGACGGTGATCCCTCGCGTCACCCGGCTCGGCTCACGCGACTGCTGCCACCGGTGCCGGTGCCGGGGACTTTTGTGTGCACCGGGTCCGCCACGAGGACGAGCCGCCGTGTCTCGGTGATCAACCACGCGAAAAGCGACGCGCCCGCGGCGCGGTCGTCCAGGAGCCCGGGGTGCCATTGCACGCCGGTCGATGCGATGGCCTCGACCGTACCGTCGTGCGACGTCGCCCCGACGACGAGGCCGGCGCCGAGGACGTCGACGGCCTGGTGGTGCGAGGAGTTCACGCCGAGCGACGTCGCCCCGAGGATGTTGACGAGCACGGTGTCAGGTCGGACTCCCACGGCATGGACCGGTTCGTGTGCGTCAACGAGACACGCAATACGGCTAGTATTATGAATTATACTTCGCTGATTCCGTGTGAAAGGCCATGATTATGTCTGGTGACCGGCAAAGCCGTACGGTCCAGGAATGGGAAGAACTCGTTGGGGAACAGATTCGAGCGGCTCGCGTCGCTGCCGGCATTGATCAGGTGTCCCTTGCGAGCTTCGCCGGTCTGAGCGTTGGCGCAGTCAAGAACCTCGAAGGCGGGAAGGGTTCCTCGCTGAAGTCGCTGATTCGAGTACTCCGTTGTCTCGATCGAGCCGAGTGGCTCGAGGCCATCGCTCCGTCCATCACCGTCAGTCCGCTGCACATGCTTGCAACCAAGGGGTCGAACCGGACCCCGCGTCGTCGCGTCGTGGCTCCGCGTCACCGGCCAGTCGCGCCCCGCAACGGTTGATGCCATACGTACCGGTCGACGTCATTGAGGTTCTCGCGTGGGGTCATCGCGTTGGCGCCGTTGCGCTTGATCCGGCGTCGGGGTTCTACGTCTTCGAGTACTCGCCCGAATGGCGGCGCGGCGGCGTGGACCTGGCACCCACCACGATGACGACGAACGTGGGGGCGTACGTCTTCACCACGTTGGCGGTGGACACCTTCCAACGCCTTCCAGCGATGCTCGCGGACTCGCTTCCTGACGACTTCGGAAACGCGTTGACGACGGCGTACCTGGTGAACGAGGGTGTCGCTGCCGGGTCGATCACGTCACTCGACCGCCTCGCCTACTTGGGTTCACGTGGCACCGGCGCACTCGAGTTCCGACCTGGACGAGGACCGCGGACGCGGAAGTCGACCGCAGTCGAACTGTCGGAACTCGTGGTCGCAGCGCGCACGGCAGTCGCTGGCACCTTTGGGAACGAAGACGGCATCACCGACGCCGTGAAGCATCTCATCGCCGTTGGAACGTCGGCCGGCGGTGCCCGAGCGAAAGCCGTCATCGCGTGGAACCCCACCACGGACGAGGTGCGTTCCGGACAACTCCCCGCCGACCGCGGGTTCGAGCAATGGCTCTTGAAACTCGACGGAGTCGGAGCCGACACGGATCTCGGACAGTCGGCGGACTTCGGCCGGATCGAGTACGCCTACTCCCTCATGGCCAAGGCGGCCGGTATCTCCATGACGGAGTGCCGCCTGCTGCACGAAGGCGGCCGGTCACACTTCATGACGCGTCGGTTCGATCGCACCGCCGACGGCACCAAGATTCACATGCAGACCCTGTGTGCACTCGAGCACCTCGACTTCCGGCTGGTCGGCGCGCACGACTATGCGCAGCTCTTCGACGTGCTCAGCCGCCTCGGCTTGGGAGCTGACCGCCGAGCCGAGGTGTACCGGCGGATGGTCTTCAATGTTGCAGCTGCGAACTGTGACGATCACACCAAGAATTTCTCGTTCCTCCTCGCCGAGGACGGCGAGTGGAACCTCTCGCCGGCGTACGACGTCACTCACGCGCACAATCCCCGAAGCACGTGGACTGCTCAGCACCTGATGTCGGTCAACGGCCGGTTCAGTGGTATCGATAGAGACGATCTCGCTGAAGTCGCCGACCGGTTCGTGGTCCCTTCACCGCGCGACGTTGTTCGAGACGTACTGGACTCAGTCGACCGTTGGTCTGACTTCGCGGATGAAGCCCAGGTGGGCGCGGCCGCCATGAGCGAGGTTGCCGCCAACATCGGCGCGATGAGCGCTTCATTGCGGTAGGTGCCGTCGACGAGACCGACCTCCCACCGTCGGCTCGGCTTCGAGGCTTTCCGCCGCCGGTGCAGCGATGGCCTGCCTCGGGGAGGCGCATCGTGTTCACTCGGAGTTCAGTTCGGCTCGTCGTTGCGATCGGGACGGTCCTCCCGCTGGGAGCGTGTCGGATTGGTCGTCGTTCCACAATGGGCCGGATCGCACCGGTCACCAACGGCACGGCCCGGCGCCCCGAGGTTCGGATCGCAACGTAGACCGTCGGGGTGACGTGAGGAGTGTGAGCACGTCGGCCGGGCAAACGATCACCTTGTCTTCGGTGCCCGCCGCCCGCCGCTCGGTTGTGCCGAAGACCCGCTCACGTGCGCCTGGGACGGTAGTAAGCGAAGCATTGGACGCCTCCGGGTGGTGCGGTTCGACAGGCCGGTGAATAGTCGGCAAGCGGCGGTGTCTGAGCGAGCGGTCCGAGAACGTTGGATGAGGTTAACGCCGGGCTCCCGCACCCCCCCGGCGAAGAGAACGCAGCGCCAAAGGCTCCGACGCCGCATGGTGTGCCGAACCCGGTCGGCCCGTCGTATCCGGGTCCGGCCGTGCAGAGATAGCTGCTGTTACACGTGCCGTTGTTGCCGGTTGCGACGTCGAAAAGCAGCCCTGCTTGGGCGTACACGTCGCTCGTCCCGGCGGTGCTGCCCCCGAGTGCGTAGACGCCAGCGATGACCGGCGACGCGGCGCTGGTACCCCCGACGGGGAACCATCCCGGTGAAGCGAGGCCGAAGGTGTCGTAGACCGCGAGGTTCTTCGCGACAGCCGCCACGTCGGCCACGGTCCGTTTCGAGCAGCCCGGGTCATGCTGCCAGACCGGCTTCGCCTCGTAGGCCGAGCAGGCACTTCCAGCTATTGCACCGGCCGCGCCGTCGTTCCAGACTGATTCTGACCATCCCCGACCAATCCCGGTGTGGCTAAGACTCGTCCCGCCCGCGGAGGTGACACTGGGAATGACGGCGGGCCATTGCGGACCGGCCGCGTAACCGTTATCACCCGACGCGACGACGATCGGAACCCCAGGATGGTTGTAGTGGCTGTCGAATGACGTCAGTGCAGACGATTCGTTCGTGCCGTAGCTGTTGGAGATCGTGTTCGCGCCGAGCGTCGCGGCGGTGTCTTCGGCAGTGGTGAGATCGGTCGTCGTGTTTGGCGCCTCGACCAGAAGGATCTTGCAGTTCGGACACGTCGCCGAGACCATGTCCAGGTCGAGGGAGATCTCGACCGCCCATCCAATGTCAGACCGCTTCGCATCGGGCTTCGGAAAGTTGCTCGCCAGCCCGTCCTGGTTGACCTGTCGGAAACAACCGTTCGCGGTCGTGCAGGGCGCCAGACCAAACGTGGCCCGGTAGACGCCAAGGTCGGCTTCGGCATTCGGATCGTGATACGCATCCACGATCGCCACCGTCGTTCCTGCGCCGCCAACCGATGACGGCAAGCGGTAGGCATTCTGGACGTCGCAAGGAGCGAGCCCCACCGACGATTCGGGGTTCGAACATGGCCGATACGCATACAACTTGTCGTCGGCCGAGCCGACATAGACGACACCATTCGCGACCGCGGGCGACGAGTAGATGGAGCTGTCGGTTGTGGCGGTCCAGAGCGGTGCGCACGACTTCGGTACACCGGAGCAGCCTGTCACCCCCGCCGCATCGAACGCATACAACTTCCCGTCATCCGAGCCGACGAAGGCGACACCATTCGCGACCGCGGGCGACGACTCGATGTAGTTGCCGGGCGTTGCGGTCCATGCTGTTGTGAGCGTCGAGACGTTCGCGGTGCTGATCGTCGTCTCGCGCGGTTGGTACCCCGTGTGCGCGGCATCGCCCCGGAACTGCGGCCACGCACAGCTCGTGCACACCACGCCAACAAGCACCAGCAACCACCAGCGAGCACGCCCAGCAGATCCAGACATTCCCTACCCCCAAAGAATAATGACGCTGGCGCCAACCGGCTGCCGATCGGTTGAGCGGGCCCGGAAAGATCCGAAGATTAGGCCAACAAGGTGCGAGAGCGTACGAAATGCCGCCAGCAGGTCAAGGCCCGTGGAAGCTCCGGACTCGTGGCACCCCGAACGCCGGCAAGACGGATCTCGGCGGACGTTGCGAACCATTACGGCATGTCAGAGCGGGTGACCGAACGACGTCGAACCGTGGTGTGGGTGTGCTCACCTGTTCTGGCCACGCTTGAACGGGTTGTGCTCGGGCGGGTTCCAGCGATCGTGGCTACACGGTCGAGCCAAACCCAGTTGACATTCTCAAACACGATCACGATGCGGCTGGGCGAGGCTCGGAGTGCGCGGTCAACGAGTGTGATCAGCCTTTCGCGAACCGCGCTGCACTTCCCGAGGTGGCCCCGCTTGACCGTCCGCAACTCACGCCGGGTCAGGTGGTCGCTCTTGCCGATGCGATGGGCACCGATCTGGGTCCGATGGTGTACCTCGGAGCCATTCTCGGTCTTCGCTGGGGCGAGTGTGCGGGTCTGCGCGCCGGTCGAATCGATCTCGGTGAGCGCCGGCTTGTCGTGGCTGAGCAGCTCACGCGAGGAAAGTATGGAGTTCATTTCTTCGGTGAACCGAAGAGCCACGCCGGTCGCCGGACTCTGGCAATGCCCGAGGCGCTGGTCTCGATCCTCGCTGAGTTGCTCGCGTACCGAGGATTGACTCAAGCAGACTCCGACGCGCTCGTTTTCACCACCGTCGCTGGCGAACCACTGCGCTACGAACATTGGCGCCGTCGCCGATGGATGCCTGCATGTGAGGCGGCAGGCGTGGGCGGGTGTGACATTCCACGATCTCCGGAGCGCGAACGCGACTGGGCTTCTCGCCGAAGGCGTGGACGTTCGGACCGCCCAAGCGAGGCTCGGGCACTCTGATCCGCGGATGACGCTGTCGATCTACGCACAGGCGACGACCGAAGGCGACCGACGCGCAGCCGATGTACTCGGCGCCCGCTTCCTCGGGGCCACCGAGTCGCGCGCCGTAACCGCGCCATGACCCTGCTTGCGGCAGCGAGTGGGTGTCTCCACCGTAGGTACTGACCTGCGAAAACATGGTCGGGATGCCGGGATTTGAACCCGGGGCCTCAGCGTCCCGAAAACGGCCGGGACGGTTTTGGGCGAACACCGACGGACTAGAACGGCTGGTCAGCCCTGCTGCGTGTACCAAAGCGGACAGGGGCGAATGACGACGTCCGCGCGATGGACGCGCGATGACACGCGTGTCAGGTTCGCGTTCAACGTGGCCGCCCAGCCCTCCGCCGGAGCGGCCCAGTGGAGGGTCACGTGGTCGCAGTCGGGCCGTAGACTTGCGGGCGTGTCGATTGCAGATCAGCTCTTCGAGGAACGACGGCTCCGCCGTCGCGCCGGCGACCCGCGCCTGAGTGACGATGGCCGCGAGGTCCTGCGCCGGATCACGACTGGAGACCTCGCAGACGAGTTCGTGAGATCTCTCGAAGAGATCTCAGACGCGGACCCGTTGCTCACCGGCATCGACGACCACGACTGACCCAGAGACCCGGCACACGTGATCCCGACCGGCGCTCGTTCCGCCAGACCGCTCAGTGC
>JANYJV010000123.1 GCA_025361725.1 Acidimicrobiia bacterium
AGACTTCAAACAACTCTCACTCTGGGATCTGCGTCAGTTCGGGTTCGAAGTCTTGCTCGGGATCGAAGACGACCGGCGCAACGTCGAGATGCTGCGCGCCGAGGGCGTTCCCACCCTCTACCGCCACTCCGGCTACTACGACTGACTGTCGGCGGCTTCGCTCGCATACTGCCCGTGACGCAAGGTTGCGGTTGCGGCTCCGTCGTCGTGCCGGAGGCGGGCTCGCTTCGCCGCGGTTCGCCTCCGCTGCGCTGCGGCTCGGGTTCGGTGCGCGCCGGAGTGAAGCCGAGCGCGTGATCCCGGTGTGCGAATTCTTCGGCTGCGCGGTTTTAGCTCTGGGCCGCGTGGAGGGCGGCGCCGATGATGCCGGCTTCGTTCTGGAGTTGGGCCGCGACGATGGGCGTGCGGATGTTGATGCGCGGCAGGAACTTCTCGGCCTTCTTGCTGACGCCACCGCCCACGATGATCAGCTCCGGCCACAGGAGTGATTCGAGCAGCGAGAAGTACTCCTCGAGCCGTTGAGCCCAGTGCTTCCATGACAGGTCATCGCGGTCGCGCACCGAATCTGCGGCCCACTCCTCTGCGTCCTGCCCGTTGAGCGGGAGGTGACCGAGTTCGGTGTTCGGGAGGAGGATTCCGTCGGCGAAGACGGCACTTCCGATCCCGGTGCCCAAGGTGACGACCACGACGCTGCCCGTGCGGCCCAGGCCGGCCCCGAACTTCATCTCCGCCAGGCCGGCCGCGTCCGCATCGTTCATGACCATGACCTCGCGGCTCAGCGCGCCGCCGAAGAGCGCAGTTGCGTCGACACCGATCCACGCAGGATCGATGTTGGCCGCAGTCTCGACCACTCCGGCGCGGACCACGGCCGGCATCGTGATGCCGATCGGGCCGACGGTGTCGAAGTTGCTAACGACCTCCGTCACGGTCTTGCTCACGGCTTCCGGGGTGGCGGGTGACGGCGTGAGCACCCGGACCCGCTCGGCGGTCAACTCGCCGCGCGCAACGTCGACCGGTGCGCCCTTGATGCCGGTCCCACCGATGTCGATGCCGATCGCGGTTGGGGTTCCTGCGGACTCATTCGGTGCCATGGGGGCGAGAATACGGGTGCGGGAACGCCAAGGGGTCGATTGCGGTCCCCGGCACTCGCAGCCCTGCGTGCACGCCCGCCGGAATCCAGGATGACGCGACGGCCCGGACGGTGAAAGAGTCGGGCCGTGGCCGTGGCCGCTGAGAGTCCTCGTCGAACGCTGGGTCGGTGGCCGGTGCGCGCTGGAGCGATCGTGGGTTCGATCCTCATCACGGTGGCCGCCATCGGTTGGTGGCTCGACACCCGAGTGATCGACGACGACGGCTTCGCCGATGTCGTGGCCCAAGCTTCCCAGCGCGCGCCGGTTCGGGACTACATCGCAGACCAGGCGACCCTGCGACTCGCGCGCACCTCGAACTTCGTGACCGCAGCCCGCCCGGCCGTCACCGACGCACTCTCGGCGGCCATCGCGACCAAGCCGGTCGAGGATGCGATACGCGATTTTGCAACCCGTGCGCATCAACAGGTGTTCGAGGCCAGGGCCGCGCGCCGGGTCGACATCAACGCCCAACAGGCCGCCACGTCCGTCCGCTCCGCGCTCCAGTCGATCAACCCGGCTCTGGCGAAGAAGTTGCCGGCCAACGTGCTGGACGCGTCCGCGACGATCTCCCAGAACCGCCTGGTCGACATCCTGTTCCGGCTCAGCGGCTGGATCTGGCTGTGGATGCCGACCGGTCTGATCGGGGTGCTGCTGCTCGGCCGGACGTTGCGTCGTGCCGTCGACCGGGTGGCGGCGGTGCGCACGGTCGGTGTCGTCATGGCGATCGCCGGCGGCCTGCTCGCCGGCGTCGGTGCGGCGGCGCCGGTGGTCGGCACGGTGGTGGCGCCGGACGACCCGTTGCGCAGCGACGCGGTTGCCGAGTTCGTCAACCTCCTGACCGGTCGGCTGACCGGTGCCGGGCTCGCGCTGATTCTGGTCGGGCTCGCGTTGGCGCTCGCGCCGGCAGGTGACGGCGGCGATCTTGCCGATCGGTGGCGCCGGTTCCGGGGTTGGATCACCGCCAAGCGACTCGAGCCCCGCTGGCGGTTTGCGGGGGGAGTGGCACTCGTCTTGCTTGCAGTGTCGTTCTTGACTCGCGCCGCGTCGACGGCGCGGACGCTCGTGAGCGTCGCGGCCTTTCTTGGCGTGTATCTGGGTGTTGTGGTCTGCCTGCGGGCAGCGGGGATCCTCGAGAACGACCACACGATCGTCGGCCTGCGCCGACGCTGGGTCGGTCTGGTTGCGGCCACGATGCTGCTCACCACCATCGGCTCGGCTGCCGCCGTGGTCTCTCTGGCATGGGGGACGGTCAGTACGCCGAAAGCTGATGAGTTCCGTACCGGGTGCAACGGGTACTTCGAGCTGTGCGCGCAGCCGATGGATCAGATCGTCTGGCCCGCCAGCCACAACGCGATGTCCTCGAGCGCGTACAACTTCCTCGGCGCCGAGCACACGATCACCATTCCGGAACAACTCAACGCCGGCGCGCGTCTGCTGATGCTCGACGTGTACTACGGCTACGAAGACAAGGGACTCGTCCGTACCAACCTGGCTGGTGGCGTCGATCGCAAGGCGTTGGAAAAGGAACGGGGCAAGGCCGCGGTGGACTCGCTCCAGCGCGTTGGCGCGCTCACCGGGAGTGCCGACACGTCAGGTCACAAGCAAGAGCTGTACTTCTGCCATGACCTGTGCGAGCTCGGCGCGGTCAAGGCAGCCGATGTGTTCCGCGAGATCGACACCTTCCTTGACCGGAACCTCACCGAGCTGGTGGTGCTCGATTTCGAGGACTACGTCCAGCCGAAGGACCTGCGCGCCGCACTGAAGGAGTCCGGCCTGTGGGACCGCGTCCGGACCGTGACCCCGGAGCAGATCCACGCAGTTCCGCTCGGGTCCCTCCTTGCACGGAGCAAGGGAAACACCGAGAACCAGCGTCGCGTCATCACCACGAGCGAGAAGCACGGCAATGTTGCCTCGTGGCTTCCGGCGACCTATTCGTTGTTCCAAGAGACGCCCTACACGTTCACGAGTGTGAAGGACTTCAGCTGCGCGCCCAAACGCGGAAGGCGCGGGAATGCAATGTTCCTTCTCAACCACTGGCTTCGGCCCGATGGCCCGCCCGACCCCGCCGGGGCCGCGCACGTGAACTCCCGATCGGTCCTGCTCGACCGCTTCCGAACCTGTGCCGGCGAGCGAAAACGGCTCCCGAACGTCCTCGCAGTCGATTTCACCGAGGTCGGGGCGTTGCAGGCAACCGTTCGAGACCTCAATGGCGCGATCGCGAAGGTCGCCGGCGTCACCTATGACATCGACCGGTCGATCAAGAACGCGTTGAACTCCGGCGCGCTGACCGAGGCGGAGGCCCGGGAAATCCGGGGCCTGCACCGACTCCCGGGTACGTCCGCGAGCAAGGCGCGCACCGTGCTCGGCCCGGCGGCGCAGTACCTCACCCGACCGACGGCCCTGGACAAACTGGAGGCGGATAACTGCGTCACGAATCCGCCACCGACCGGGCTCGCGGCCGGCCCACCGATTCCCGCGCCGTTTGACGAACCGCTCGACCCGAACCCCGCGTGTGGAAAGGCGGGACGGGCCGGCGTCACCACCACGTCCACGACGAGCGTCCCCTGAAACGTCGGTCGGACCTCAGAGGTACGCGACGCGCTGGAGGTACGTGAAGGCGAACCATCCGGGCACCACCGGAATCCAGAACGTGGCGAGTCGGTAGAGAAAGACCGCCGGCACCGCGACCGCGTTGGGCATTCCGGCGGCAACCAGTCCCGCGATGCACGCCGCTTCGAGCGCGCCGAGACCGCCCGGGGTGGGCGCGATCGTTGCGACGGCGGACGCGGCCAGGTAGATCGCACCCACCTGCGCAAAGCTCAGGTCCGATCCGCCGAAGGCTTCGACGGCGAAGAAGAGGGCGACGAGGTAGCTCGTGGTGACGAGGGCCGACCCACCGAAGAGGAGCGCCACCTTCGCCGGATGGCGAAGCGTTTCGCCGATGCCTCCGAGGGCACGGCGCACGACGGGAACGAAGCGGCCCAAGACCTGATCGCGCACACTGGGAATTGCGAAGGCCACGCCGGCGACGAACGCGACCCCCGCAAGCCCGTAGAGCGCGATGACCGGGTCCGGGAGCGAGATCGCGCCGAAGGCGTCCCGTCCCGCCCACACCGCAAACACGAAGAGCATCAACACGTGAACGATGATTCCGGCCACGAAGTTCAATCCAACGCTCGAGACCGCAACCGCCGGATCGACGCCGGCCTTCTGGATGTAGCGGGTGTTGAGTGCCATCCCGCCGAGTCCGGCGGGGGCCAGCTTGCTCGCGAACGACGAAGCGACCTGGGCCAACAGGGTCGGCCCCGTCGGCAGACGGGTCTTGACCGAACCCATCACCGCGAGGGTTGCGCCCACGAAGGTGAACACCGCCCCGACCATGGTCGGACCAAACCACCACCAGTTGGCGTCGCCGACCCGGTTGACGATGTCGCCGACGTTGCCGAACTGCGGGATCAGGAAATAGGTCGCCAGGGCAAGTGTCGCGACCATGAAGACGGTGCGCCGGTTGAATCGCTCGAGCTGCGCGAGTTCGGGCGGGGCGCAGACGCCGCGCCGTTCGACCGCCTCGCGGAGTTCGTCGAGTAGGTCCGGTTGCTGTTTGAGTGCGGCACGGGTTGCACCGGCGAGCGCGCCGGGTTGGAGCAGTGGGAGCGCTCGAGAGATCGGGTCGGGGCCGAGGACTTCGAGCGCGGAGTCGGAGGCCCGGTCGGCACCTACCGCAGTCGCGAGCGCCACCAGGAGTTGGGCGACGTCTCCGGCGAGCGCCTGCTCGTCGGCCGCCACCTCGCCGAAGCCGAAGTCGACGATCCAGGGCCCTCCATCGGACGCGATCAGGTTGTTCAGACGCAGGTTCCGATGGGTGACGCGGTGGCTGCGGAGTGAGGCGAGCTGGTGCCAGATTTGCACGAGCAGGTCGTCGGTGATCTCGGACAGTTCCATGCGATCGAGTGGTGTGCCGGTGAGTGCGGTGTAGACGAGCAGCATCGATTCGTCACCGACGGCCACGACCGTTCGCAGTTCTGGCGTTCGGACACCGGTGCTCCGGGCCAGGAGCGCGACGAGCGCCTCGTGTTCCGCGCTGCGGCGCAGGCTCGAGAACGGACGTTCATCACCGACGTTCTTGAGTCGGACGAACCGGTACGCGCGGAACAGGAGATCCGCTGATCGCTCCTCCGGGCTCAGCACCTTGGCGTAGAGCCGCGTGCCGTCGGCGAGGTCGCCGAAGTACGCCGTGGACGTCCGGAGCGGGTTCTCGTCGGATTCGAGTTGGGTCACTGGGAGCCCACTCGCGCCCAGCGCCGCGATGACCGAAGCCACGGTCGGACGTTGGTCGGGCCGCCCGTACGCCAGGAGGACGACGCAGCCCGACATCGCCCCGATCGCGATGCACGCGAACAGCTCAGTGGGAAGATTCGTGGAGACCACGAGCCGGGCGAGTGTGACGAGGACGATCGTGATGACTCCGGCTCGGCGCCAGCGCGGACTCACGAACGGTCCGAGGATCACGAAGGAGCAGACGATTTCCGCGATGACGCTGGGATGAATCGCGGTGGTGTCGATGGTGAAGCCGTTCGTCGCCTCGCGGACGATCCGACTGATCTCGGGGCGATGCAACGACGACAGCGCGACCGACACAAGCGTTCCGGTGAGGATGTTGCCGGTGATGATGTAGCCGAGGAGCCGGTACCGCTTCGTGACGAACGCCGGCACGAAGACGGCGATCGTGATCAGGCCCACCGCCACTTGGGCCGTGCCGGCGATGAAGCGGTCGACCTGGGGCGAAGCGAACGAGAACAGACGAATCAGGTCTCGTTCGACGCCACCGATGCTGTGCTCGGCCCACCGCGCCAACGCCCAGAGCAACGCCGCGAGCCCTGCGAAGGTGGCCAACCGGAGCACATCGCTCGCGGACCGGACGTAGCCGACGATCTCCTCGGATGAGTCGTCACCGAGCAGCGCGCGGCTTGCGCTCGTCGAGAGGGTGGTGGTTCCCGCGGTCATCGATAGCGACGTTGCTCGGGCACGCGTCCTCCGGTCAAACGGATACTGCGGAGCGCCTCATGAAGCTTCAGTCGCGGAAGTTGGTGAACTGGAGCGGCAGGTCGAAGTCGTGCTCCTTGACCGCCGCGATCACCGTTTGCAGGTCATCGCGTTTTTTGGCGGTGACCCGCACCTGCTCACCTTGAATCTGGTGTTGGACGCCCTTCATCCCGAGCGCCTTGATGAACTTGCCGACTTCCTTGGCCTTGTCGTCGGTGATCCCGACGCGCAAGGTCACCTCCTGGCGCACGGTTCCCTTCGAGGCTTCTTCGACGGTGCCGAAGCCGAGGGCCTTGAGCGACACGCCTCGCTTCACCATCTTCTCCTGGAGGACCTGCTTCAACGCCTCGAGGCGCGGCTCGGACTCGGTGTGCAGCTCGATCGACTTCTCTTTGAGCTCGATGGAACTGTCGGTCCCTTTGAAGTCGAATCGTTGGGAGATCTCGCGAGATGCTTGGTCGACCCCGTTGCGAACCTCTTGCATGTCGACTTCGGACACGACATCGAAGCTGGGCATAGCAGGGGGAACCTCCGTGGCGGTGCGATCAGAACGGCTTGCTACTGTACGCCCGGGTCCGTACCCGAGAGGCCAAAGGGAACTGGCTGTAATCCAGTTGCGCAAGCTACGGGGGTTCGAATCCCTCCGGGCCCACTCGTATTTCTGCTCGCGTCCGCTCGCGGCGAGTCTCCTGCGTCCCCGGATCGCTCGTCCCTCGTTCCCGGGCTACTCCGGAGACCGCGACATTTCAGAGCATGCGTTGCATCACCACGACGTCGAGCCATTTGCCGAGCTTGCGGCCGACTTCGCGCTCGGTGCCCACGATCTCGAATCCGCACCGGCGGTGCAGGCGGATGGAAGCGTCGTGCCCGCCGACGATCCGTCCGATCATCGAGTGGTACCCGTAGCTCTGGGCGAGCCGAACGAGTTCAGAGAGAAGCTGGAATCCAACGCCGGTTGACCGCTGCCCCGCGCCGACATAGATCGAGTCCTCCACCGTCGTGGAATATGCCGGTCGGCCTTTGTACGGCGACAAAGAACCGAATCCGATCACTTCGCCGGAGCCGTCGATCGCGACGATCGCGGGATGCCCGCCACTGTGTTCCTCGATCCACTGCACCTGGTCATCGAGGCTGCGGGGTACGAGATCGAAGGTCACCGTGCTGCCGGCCACCTCGACGTTGTAGATCGCTCGGATCGCGTCGGCATCGGCGCGATTGGCCGCTCGCAGGGTGGTCGCCACGCCCGGACGGTATCGGACGGCTCCGGGGTTGCTAATGTCGTCGGGCTCCGGTTGGCACGTCTTCGGCCGGGGTGTACGCCCCCTTAGCTCAGTTGGTAGAGCACTTCCATGGTAAGGAAGGGGTCTACGGTTCAAATCCGTAAGGGGGCTCCGACGTCGTCACGTGCGCCCGAACTCGCACGTGAAGGAGTCGACCCGTAGACACCACCGAGGTGTTGCGCCCGGCGGGATAGCTCAGCTGGTCAGAGCGCACGGCTCATAATCGTGAGGTCGAGGGTTCGATCCCCTCTCCCGCTACACCGATCAAGTGCGACCGTCGCCCTCGCGGCCCGGTCGTCGATGAAAGAAGATACGAACATGGCGTCCGACAAGCGGATCAAGGTGACCCTCGCCTGCGAAGACTGCAAGCGACGGAACTACATCACCAAGAAGAACAAGAACAACGACCGTGAGCGGATCGAGATGAAGAAGTACTGCCGCTTCGATCGTCGTCACACGGTGCACAAGGAAACCCGCTAGCTCGGCCGGCCCTTTGCCGTCGGGTGCGCCGACGGCCGACGTAACCTCGGCCGGCGGTGACGGTCAGAGACCCGCTTCGAAACGGAGCGCCGATGATGGACGAGACCCAGCTGATCGCCGCCGCCCAGAGCGGAGACCGGCTCGCATTCGACGAGCTGGTCCGCCTCACGTACCTCGACGTGTTCACGCTCGCGGTCCGGCTCACCGGCAACGATGAGGATGCTCGAGACGTCGTCCAGGACGCATACCTGCGTGCGTGGAAGGCGATTGGTGGATTTCGCGGTGACGCCCAGCTCAGTACCTGGCTGTACCGGATTACCGCTAATTGCGCATCGACGCACCTTTCGCGACGCCGGCGACACCGAACTGAGCCGCTCCTTCCCGGTCTCGATCCGACGGAACTCCGTCATGAGGTCCAGCCCGAGGCGATGACCGAGTCGATGCTCGAGCTCCAGCGGATCGCCGCCGCGCTGGACGAACTGCCCCCGAAGCTGCGGTCCGTCGTGGTGCTGCGGGATGTCTACGGGCTCGCGCACGAAGCGATTGCAGAGGAACTCGGCATCTCCGTGTCGGCCGCGAAGGTGAGACTTCATCGTGCCCGCAAGCAGCTCCGGGACGAAATGTTCGAAGAAAGGCGGTCGGAGCGTGCGGTATGAGGACGTCGCCGACCTGCTCCCGGGCCTGGCCGACGGGACGCTGGAGATCGAGGACCGCACCCGCGCGTTCATCGAGTCCGACCTGCGGTGCCAAGCCGAGTTGGCCCGATACCGTCGTCTCATCCGAGGCCTTGGAACGCTTCGTGCCGCGTACCTGGAACCGGCCCCCGGAAGTCTCGCCCAGACCCTGAACTCACTCGCCGTCGAAGGCGAACGTCGCGTCGCCCGTTCGATTCTGACCGGGCGCCGCATCGCCGTCGCCGCAGCAGCGCTTGGCGGTGCCGCCATTGCGGGTGTGGCCACCGCGGCGGTGATGACCGCCCGGACCCGTCGCCGCGTTCTGGCCGGCTGAGCCACACGGGGAGTGGATACGGGCTGCGGTCGAGCACGGTGGCTGGTCGCAGCCGTTCCGGCATGAGAAGTCGGACGACTCTGGGCTAGCATCGAAGCCCCGGCTCCCGCACGCCCGGAGGGCAGTAGCTCAATTTGGTAGAGCTCCGGTCTCCAAAACCGGCGGTTGGGGGTTCGAGTCCCTCCTGCCCTGCTCCGAATATGACCAGCCCGGGACGTGTCCCAGGAAGGCCGAAGCGGTGAATCAACAGAACCGACAGATGCGGCGCATGGCCCAGAAGCAGGGCTCGGATAAGCCTGCGCGCGCACCTGAACGCCGTACCGCCCAGGCGGCAACTGGAACCGAGCGAACCAGCCCGGCCCAGTTCCTGTCCGAGGTTCGCGGTGAGTTGCGTCGGGTGGCCTGGCCCACGCGCAGCGAGGTCATCAACTCCACGATCATCGTTCTGATTGCCGTGGTGTTCATGACGTCGCTGATCTTCGGTGCCGACTACCTCTGGGCCAAAGCCGTCCTCTTCCTCTACGACTGAGCCATGACGACCGACGATATGAACCCTGACCTTGACGCGCCCGCGGGCGCGTTGGACGCCGCCGCCGAGATCGGCCAGGTGCCTCTGACCACGGACGAGTCGACCGCTGACGCGCCGACTGCCGAATCAGACGACACCGCTGACGAGCCGACTGCTGCATCGGATGATGAGGCGTCGTCGGATGAGGTGGAGATCGGTGCGGCTGACGATGTCACGCTCCCCGGTCACGGCGACATCGTCGAGATCGCCGAGGACGATGACGACGACTCGGACGAGCCGGCCGAACTGAGCCCGTACGAACGCCCGGGCCGTTGGTTCGTGGTCCACACGTACGCCGGATACGAGAACAAGGTCAAGCAGAACTTGGCGAGTCGGGTCCGCTCGATGAACGTCGAAGAGCGGATCTTCGAAGTCGTCATCCCGATGGAAGACGTCATCGAGTTCAAGAACGGCCGCAAGGTCGTCGTGCAGAAGAAGGTCTGGCCGGGATATCTGCTCATCCGCATTCTCCTCGACGACGAGTCCTGGTACGTGGTCCGCAACACGCCGGGAGTCACCGGCTTCGTCGGGAGCGGCGCGAAGCCCACGCCCCTGACTCGGCGTGAGGTCGAGGAATGGTTGGGCAAGGGCGAAGCGGTCGAAGGCGCACCAGAGAAGAAGGTTCGCCCCCGGCTGGCCTACGAGATGGGCGAACAGGTCCGCGTCACCTCGGGTCCGTTCGCCGATTTCAACGGTGCCATCAGCGAAATCGACGTCGACCGCTCCAAGCTCAAGGTCCTTGTCAACATCTTCGGCCGGGAGACCCCCGTCGAACTCGAGTTCGGCCAAGTCGCCAAGCTTTAACCCCACACGCGAGACTCAACGGTCCGCTGGTTGGCCAATCATCGGGTCAGGAACCACCGCCCGGCCGAAACGCCTGGAAATGGCCACGCAGGTCCGTCGCACCCGAGCACGCAGCGGAGTGCGAGCCGCGAAGTGAACGCCCGCGGGCCGCCGTCCTCGGGTCAGACAACATCGGAATACCTGCAAGCGGTCCGGCACCGGCCCGTACGAACGCAGCAATCAGAGTAGGAGCAATAAGGATGGCGAAGAAGAAGCTCGCCGCAACGGTCAAGATCCAGATTCCTGCTGGAGGCGCGACGCCTGCCCCGCCGGTCGGTACTGCGCTCGGCCCGCACGGAATCAACATCATGGACTTCTGCAAGGCGTACAATGCTGCGACGGAGAGCCAGCGCGGCCAGATCATTCCGGCCGAGATCTCGATCTATGAGGATCGGACCTTCACGTTCATCACCAAGACACCGCCGACGCCGTTCTTGCTGCGTCAGGCGGCTGGCATCGAAAAGGGTTCGGGTACCACGCCAGTCGTGAAGGCGGGCAAGGTCACCAAAGCCCAGGTCCAGGCGATTGCTGAGCAGAAGATGCCGGACTTGAACGCCGTCGATCTCGAAGGCGCAATGGCGCAGGTCGAGGGCACTGCACGGTCGATGGGACTCGACGTCGTCTGAGTCACAAGACGAACGACCCCACCGGTGGACGACCTCGCCACCGGAAACCGGGACCATTCGAGGGAGCTCAAAGGAGCGCGCGATGACCAAGCACGGCAAGAAATACACGGACGCGGGAAAGCGCTACGACCGGGAGCAACTCCATGACCCGCTCGAGGCAATCGACCTCGTCAAGAACCTGGCACCGGCCAAGTTCGACGAGACCGTCGAGGCCGCATTCCGCCTCGGTGTCGATCCTCGGAAAGCGGAGCAGATGTTGCGCGGGACGGTGTCGCTGCCGAAGGGCACCGGCAAGTCGGTTCGAGTCGTGGTGTTCGCCCAAGGCGATGCGGCGCGAGCGGCAGAAGAGGCCGGAGCCGATGTCGTCGGTGCCGAGGACCTCGTCGCTCGGGTCGAAGGTGGGTTCATGGACTTCGACGTCGCGATTGCAACTCCCGACCTCATGGGTCAAGTCGGAAAGCTGGGTCGGTCCCTCGGACCACGCGGGTTGATGCCCAACCCGAAGACCGGGACCGTGACTCCTGACGTCGCCAAGGCCGTCACCGAGTTCAAGGCCGGCAAGGTCGAGTACCGCACGGACCGTTATGGCAACGTGCACGTCCCCCTCGGCAAGGTGAGTTTCGCCAAAGACGATCTGGCGGCGAACTACCAGGCGGTTCTGGACGAGATCATTCGGGCCCGGCCCGCGTCAGCAAAAGGGCGGTACGTCAAGGGCGTGAGCCTCAGCTCGACCATGGGACCGGGCGTCCGGGTCGACCCGACCCGCACGAAGCTGGACGAGAGTGTTTCGGCGGGCAACGAGTAGAGTTCGCGCACCAAGTTTTTTCACGCCGCAGACCTTCGGTCGCCCAGTGGGCGGTAATGGGATCTCGAACCCTTCGTTCGAGCCCGCCGGATCAGGCGAGTCTGACTGACCTTCTCGGTTCGTCGGAGTCGACTGCGGCTCCGTACCGAGTGAGAGGACGTCACGCATCGTGGCCAGACCGGAGAAGGTGGCCGTCGTCGAAGAGATCCGCGAGAAACTCGCGGGTGCCGATGCGGCAGTGTTGACCGAATATCGCGGCCTCAAAGTGAGCGAACTCGCAGCGCTTCGTGGCGCGCTGCGCCCGGCGGGCACCGAGTTCAAGATCTTCAAGAACACACTGGCTCGTCGTGCTGCCGAGGAAGCCGGACTGTCCGAGTTGATCCCGATGCTCGAGGGCCCCACGGCAATCGCGTTCGTCTCCGGCGATGCGGTCTTGGCCGCCAAGGCCCTGCGCGACTTCGGTCGCACCAACCAGGCGCTGATCGTGAAGGGCGGCCTGCTCGGCACGAAAATCCTGACCAGCGGCGAGGTCGCAGCACTCGCCGACGTCGCCCCCCGCGAAGTTCTGCTGGCCCGGTTGGCCGGCGGATTCCAGGCTCCGTTGGTCAAAGCGGCCGGTCTATTCCAGGCCTTCACCCGCAACATGGCTTACGGCGTCAAGGCGCTCATCGACCAGCGGATCGAGGCCGGCGAAACCCTGCCGGCCGACGAGCCTGTGGCTGAGCCAGTGGCCGACGCGTCGGAAGCCGATGCTCCCGCAGCCGAGGCCCCGGCCGACGACGCCGCTCCCGCTTCCGCGGCCGACGATGCGGCCGACGCTGCCGGCGATTCGCTTGCTGCGGCAGACGAACCCTCTGACAGCTGAACCATCTCCTAACTAATCGCGGACAAAAGAAAGAGGCATTTGAAATGGCTATGAGCACGAGTGAACTGCTGGACGTCTTCAAGAGCATGACCGTCCTTGAACTCAACGAGTTTCTCAAAGCGTTCGAAGAGGAGTTCGACGTGACCGCAGCGGCTCCCGTCGCTGTCGCTGCTGCGGCTGCACCGGGCGGCGGCGGTGACGCGGCGGCAGCCGAGGAGCAGGACGAGTTCGACGTCGTCCTCGTCGCGGCCGGCGACAAGAAGATCCAGGTCATCAAAGAGGTTCGTTCCTTGAC